>JAWXBN010000103.1 GCA_034440155.1 Verrucomicrobiota bacterium
CGGTTGCCACGGGCCAGAGTTTCTCTGGTTACATCCGGCATTCGGCAAGCAGGGCCGCTCGCCCTACAGAAAAAGGGATTCACCACAGCACTGCTTCCCTCCTTCGAGGCAATTTGCGCGAAAACGGAGATGAAAGCGGACATTCCCCGTATGCCGAAGGGGTGTATCATCAGAAGAAAGAGAGAGATATCTTGTTATTAAAAAGATACTTACAGCTATCTACCTAATACGTTCCCCTCTCCTTTAAAAAACTATTAGCCTGTCCCTTATTTTTGAGGCTAAAGGCCTTGTCAGATAAATAGTTTCAGATATGTGCAGGATGCTGACAAGCGGGCTGCTCGCCCTACAGTGGAAAAAAGATTGTGTGGAGGTTCTTCGCAACTTAGTGCCGCTGCGCATTGACCATGGACGGGACGTCCATGTCACACGAGTTGTACTGCGATTTCAGAACGCTTGGGGCGACCTTGATCCGGAGGAGCCGAGGCCCGGTCCCTCCAGAGCAATTTGCGCGGTTTATCGATTGCTTAGCGATTCGAACGGAAACCACCCATAAAATAGGCGATTAGCGCGATCAACAGGAGCAGACCGACGAGTCCACCTCCGATAGCTGGGCCACCTAGATAAAAGCCGCCGCCACCGAAGAGAAGGAGTAATACGAGAAGTACAATGATTATGTTCATGCTAGTAATGTACCTTTGGTTAGCGGCACTTACTATGGGGTGTTCACCTACCGAGCAAAATCATGGGCCTTTGCGTGAAACTTATTTTTTCCAGAACGTTACTGGGAAGCATCCTCGGTCCCCGCGTCTTTCACCGCCATTTTCGCGCAAATTGCTCCGAAGGTGTTTGGGGCCGGAATGGTTCTAACCGCTGTGTATGCTCGGCGCGTACAATCGGAAGATTGTCCCTCCAGTTGCGAGGAGCAAATTGCTCCCCAGAAGGGGGAAGCAGTGCTGTGGTGAATCCCTTTTTCACGTGTAGGGCGAGCGGCCCTACTTGCCGAGTGCCGGATGTAACCAGAGAAACTCTGGCCCGTGGCAACCGGGCCGGTCGGCCTACACGTGAAAAATCATGGGCCTTTGCGAACTGCGCGAGAAACCCTTTCTTTTAAAACGTCTTCCTTCGTTCGCTTTGTGGTGCAATTTGTTTGGCTATGGCGTTCCTCCACGGACTTGTGCCGAGAAACTGATTTGATCAGGCCTTTTCCTGTAAAAATGCTATTGCAGGAAGGGGCGGAGGCGAGTAAGTTATTGGCCTCTATGGGTATGACTTTGACAGAAAAACTTTTGGCGCGCGCTGGAAAAAAGGCGCGGGTAACTGCAGGTGAAGCCGTTTGGGTCGACACCGATGTGCTGATGACCCACGATGTGTGCGGACCGGGCACGATCGGTGTATTCAAACGGGAATTTGGCAAGACCGCAAAGGTCTGGGACAAAGAAAAGATTGTCATCATCCCTGACCATTATATTTTCACCTCGGACTCGAAATCGAACCGCAATGTGGACATCCTGCGTGAATTCGTCAAAGAGCAAGGGCTGAAATATTTTTACGATGTGATCGACGATCCGGATGGTCACTGGATCTATGACTCGACCAAAAGCCCCTTGCAACGCCAGTACGGTTCACAATTTGCGGGTGTCTGCCACACGGCGCTCCCCCAAAAAGGGCATACCCGCCCTGGGGAAGTGCTCTTCGGCACGGACTCACACACTTGTATGGCGGGTGCGTTTAACCAATTTGCCACGGGTATCGGTAATACCGATGCGGGCTTCGTCATGGGTACAGGCAAATTGCTCATCAAAGTGCCCGAGACCATGCATTTCCGCCTTGAAGGCGCCCTCCAGCATGGAGTGATGGCCAAAGATGTCATTCTCCACATTATCGGGGAGATCGGGTTCGACGGGGCCACCTACCGCGCTATGCAATTCGACGGTCCGGGGGCCTTAGGCCTGACTATGGACGACCGTATGACCATTGCCAATATGGCGATCGAGGCCGGTGGCAAAAACGGCATTTTCCCCTTCGACGAAAAGACCAAGGAAATGGTCGATTACCGCACGAAACTCAACGGGACGAAATCCAGTTATACTCCCGTCGAGATCGATAATGACCAGAGCTTCTGCTACGATCTCGTGGTGGACCTGTCGAAAATCGAGCCGACCGTCGCCTGTCATCCTGATCCGGGCCAACGCAAAAAAGCCCGCGACATGCACGACGTCACCCTCGACCGGGCTTATGTCGGCAGCTGTACTGGGGGGAAAACCAGTGACTTTTTGGAATTTGCCCGCGTGCTCAAAGGGCACAAGGTCAAGATCGACACCTTCGGAGTCCCTGCGACGCCGGAGATCGTGGGTGATTTACAAACCATCATGTGGGACGGTCGCAGTGTCTGGGATATGCTGGTGGATGCCGGGGTAAAAATGACCGAGAATGCCGGTTGCTCAGCTTGTTTAGGTGGACCCACCGATACCTTCGGGCGGATGAATTCCCCCATGAAATGTATCAGCGCGACAAACCGAAATTTCCCCGGACGCATGGGCCATAAAGACAGCCAGATTTTCCTCGCCTCACCGGCCACAGTCGCCGCCAGCGCGATCAACGGGTACATCACCGACCCCCGCGAAATCACTGGTTACGGCAAGTAACCCTTTTCCCCCAAGGAAAACCCCCATGAAAAAATTCATCCCCTCATTTTTAGCATTGGCATTCATGATCATCCTCGTAGCTGGCTGCTCCTCTACCGGCGGCAAAAACGGGGGTTTTAATGATATGCCCTTTGATAAAATGATCGTCACTGAAAATGCGAATTACTGGAAAGTCCCCCCTGGCGGTGGAGCTATGCCAGACGGGGCATTCCACCGGGGTGAACGCATCCGCATCGTCGGACAAGCGGGTGGTTATCTGGAAGTGCAAAACTCCAGTAAAAAAACCTTCTACGTCGAGCCCGACACTGTCGGTGACCTATCGAAGGATCCAGTCCAACCCCACATTTATTTTTAACTGACCAGCGATCAATAGGATTTTTTATGAGTGAACACATCATCAAAGGCAAAATTTTCGTTTGCGCGAATAATATCGACACCGATCAGATTATCCCCGCCCAATACCTCAACCTCGTTCCGACCATTCCGGACGAATATGAGAAGCTTGGTTCATACGCCATGATCGGATTACCCGACCAGCTTTATCCCGTTCGTTACGTCAAAGACGGTGAAAGCAAAACCGAATTCCCCATTATCGTCGCCGGACGGAATTTCGGGTGCGGTTCATCCCGTGAACACGCCCCGATCGCCCTCGGGGCGGCTGGTTGCAAAGCGGTCATTGCCGAGCTATATGCCCGTATTTTCTACAGGAATTGTATCGCGACCGGGGAACTTTACCCCGTGGACTCGGTCGATCGCCTCTGTGAAAAGGTCAAAACCGGTGACGATGGTGTCATCGACTTAGAAAAAAGCACACTGACGGTCAACGGTAAGGATGTCTATTCCCTCAAAGGAATGGGTGAAGCCAAAGACGTGATTGATGCCGGGGGCATTTTTAATTACGCGCGGAAAAACGGGATGATCGCTCCCCAAACATAAATAAGATTTCCCACGCGTAAGGCAAGCGGACTCACTTGCCCTACGCAAAAATCAAAATGTTTCAGGATGTCCGTGATGATCATCCCCATTAGGCACGAGACACGACCAAAGACTGTTTCCTGCACTTGCTTCCTTGGCAAAAAATCTTCCTTGCTCTTTTCCCTGAAGCTGGGAGAGATGGAGCCGCCACCTTTTATATGAAAACCGTTCAAAACGAGTTCATCCTTCCCGTCACCCAAGACAAAGACCAGACCCTCTCTGCGGCCTTGACCCAGGCGCGCAAACTGCGCAAAAGATTTCCCGCGAAAGATATCCGTATCGAGCTGTGTGGAGGCCGCCATGCCCTTGACCAGACTCTCCTGATCGACTCATCCCTGACTCATGAAAGAGGCCACTTGGTTTTTTCCTCAGCACGTGGGGTACATGCATCCTTGAGTGGCGGAAAAATAATCACCGGCTGGGAGCACGCGGAAGTCAATGGTGTCAAATGCTGGGTCACAAAAATGCCTGAAGTCCAAAAAGGACAGCTCTCCTTTACCCAACTCTGGGTCAATGGAAAACGGCGCGAACGCCCGCGCCTCCCCAAAAAAGGATTCTATCATTTTACCGGGTTCGACGGGCAGAACCCGAAAGCTTTTGATTGGTACAATGGCCCCGACCGTATGGAATTCAAAAAGGGGGATATCGGAGAGTTCCACGACATTTCCTCGATTGACCTAACTATCTACCAGCTCTGGTTCGAGATGCGCCACCGCATCAAATCCCTCGACCCCGGAAAATCCGTGGTTCATTTCGGCGGCAAATCCACTGGGCACTTGCTCGATGAAAAAAATGAATACGCCCGTTATTTTCTTGATAATGTCTTTGAATGCTTGAGCGACCCCGGTGAATGGTACTTAGACCGACCCACCGGAAAACTTTATTATATCCCGCTCGAAGGTGAAACGCCGGAACACACCGAGGTAATCGCCCCTGTGATCGGTGAAATCATCCGGATCGAAGGCTCGTCATTAAAAGCCCCGGCACAAAATGTCCTTTTTGAAAATCTCCGCATCGAGCACGCTGACTTCCGCTTACCCGCAGGGAATTGCGGATATGTGCAAGCTTGTGTGGGCATCCCGGCAGCTATCCACCTCTCCAATGCCCGGCATTGTGTCTTTTACGGCTGTGAAATCAGCCATGTCGCCCAATATGGCTTGGAAATCGGTAGCCACTGCCACGGCAATAAAGTCGTCGCCTGTCATTTTCAGGATCTCGGGGCAGGCGGGGTCAAAGTGTATCATGAAGCAGGCAGTGCTGCCATGGGAGTACATGAACCCCTCAAAAAGCTTTCCCGTGATGAAAAACAAAAACAGAACTTCTCTTCAAGTAGCTGGATCACTGACTGCACAATCCATGATGGTGGTAAAATCTTCCCCAGCGCGATCGGTATTTGGATCGGGGACGCTGGCGGCAACCGCATCCTGCATAATCACATTTATGACATGAATTACACGGGCATCTCGACCGGGTGGGTCTGGGGTTACGGCCCCACACGCACACAGGATAACCGGATCGAATACAACCATGTCCACCACATTAACTGGAATGAAGTCCTCAGTGACAATGGAGCCATCTACACCCTCGGTCGCCAACCGGGCTCTACGATTAAAAGTAATGTCGTCCACCATGTCAGTTGTTATGGTTACGGTGGCTGGGGCATTTACCCGGATGAAGGCAGTAGTGAACTCCTCATCGAAGGCAATCTCGTTTACCGCACCGGTCATGCAGGATTCTCCACCCACTATGGCAAAGACCTCTGGGTAAGGAATAATATTTTTGCCTACGCGCGTGATGCCCACTTTAACCCCGGCCGCACGGAAGGTCACCGCACCTCTTTCGTCGAGAGGAATATCATCGCTTGGGATCAAGGTGAAATCAAAGGACACTCCGGACTCTTGGAAACCTCCCGTTACCTTTTCCGTAATAATTTATTCTACAAAAAAATCCCCGGCCCGGTCATGATCAATGGCATCCCGCTGGAGGAATGGCAGAGAACCGGGCAATTTGCCGGTTCATTACTCGTCAACCCTCTCTTCACTGCTATCGATGCTGATGACTACTCCTTACGAGGGGACTCACCCGCCATCAAAAAAATGGGATTTAACCCTCTGGATATTTCCCAGGCCGGACCCCGTTACAGCGGCAAATTGCCCACGCATTACTCCAAATGGGCCTACAATAAAAAAACCGTCAAAAACCCGGTGGTCTCGGTAAAATTATCATTCCGCTCTGAACGCCCCGCAAAAATAAAAGGTTTTACCGAGATCGTTATTGAAGGGGCATTCACCAATACCGGATCACTGGCGGCAAAAGCGAAACTTTCCCTGTCGGTGGAATGTGAAAGAAAAGCCCAGCTCCTCGGGCCCAACCAGATTACTGTCCGGGTCGCCCCCAGTAAAACACTGAAGAAAAAATTCACACTCCTCCTCCCCTCCCTCACACCAAAAGCCGTTTTCTCGGTTTACCCCGATAACGACACCTTCCGGCCCACGTGCTGTTTCTGCCACCCGCCCAAAGCTAAATCCCTGACCATCAAACGCGCCCCCTCGGTGGATTTCCCCGAGCAAATTGCGGTCGCCCTGGCCGACAGCTCCTTCCACATGATTCGTATGGCCCACTTTGAAATCGCTAAAGTCCGTTTTGGTATCTTCGGTAATGCCTTAGGCCTCTGTGTGGATGTCATCGATCTCCAGATCGAACCCAACCACCAGATGCCTTGGGGCTCCAGCAGCATCGAGGTGAATTTCGCCCCGGCAAATGCTCAAGAATACCAAGTCGGTATCGCATCAAATGCTTCAATCAAACAGACCTTCATTGTTCCATCTACCACCAAAACCCCGGCCCAGCTCTACCAATTTGCCAATCCATTTCCGGCATTGGAGATGAATTCCCGTGTGAAGCTCGACTGCCAACCCCGGGAAAATGGTTACCGCATGACAGGAATCATTCCCCTTAAGGAAGCTGGCCTCGAAGCAAATTGCACGGAGTTCATGGTGGAATTCCAAATCAATGGGAAAGTAGCTTCTCACCTGAGTCGTCTCGGAAACACCGCCTTCGGCTCCACGATCCCCAACGGTAACATCGAATATTTCGCCCACATCAAAATCGAAGGGTAGACGGCTAACGTCCTAGCTCCAAAAAATCATTTTTCACACTAGACATAGATTTTAACTGGATGAACTGTATCCTCCTTGCGCCCAGAAAAAAAACCTATTCAAGGAATCCCTCCTATGAAAACGACTGAATATATCCTTAACGCGATCAAGGCCGAAGGTGTCACCCACCTCTTCATGGTGCCCGGCGGATTGATCGACCCTTTTCTCGAAGCTTTTGACCAAGTCCCCGGGCTCATCCCGATTGTCGCTGCCCACGAGGGCGGGGCGGCATACATGGCCGACGGGTATGCCCGTGCCAAAGGCCATTTCGGCGTTTGTTTCTGCATTGGCGGCCCGGGGCTAACAAATACCGTGACCGCACTGGCGGGGGCACTCACCGATGAATCCCCCATACTCCTCATTAGCGGCATCGTTCCCACCGACTGGGATGGGCGCGGGGGATTCCAAGACTCCAGCGCGGCGACCTTCGACGATATCGAGATTCTCCGGACGGTGACATCTGATGAGCTCCAAGTCGATGACGTGCGGCTCCTGAAATTTGACCTCCAGCGGCTGGTCAAACGCATGATGTCTGCCCCGCGCAAACCGGTTCATCTCGTCCTCCCGAAAAATATCCAGAATACCACGGTGGATTTCGTCTATGAGAAACTCCCCGAAAACCTTTATTTTCCCCGCCTGCTCGACCTCGAAGCAACTGCGCGGTTTGCCCCTACGATCAAAGACTCGAAAAAAATCGTGATCTTAGCCGGAGCCGGCATCGAGAAGTCCGATGCTTCCGCAGACCTCATCGCATTCGCCGAGGAATACCAGATCCCCGTGGCCACCACCCTCCGGGCCAAGGGAGTCTTCCCTGAAGACCACCCACTGGCCTTAGGCATTTTTGGTTACACCGGCACACGCCATGCCATTGAGACTATCCTCTCCGATGAGGTGGAGACCTTAATCGTCTTGGGCTCAGGCCTCAACCAGCGCGACACCCTTTTCTGGAATAAAAAATTCCGCCCAGCCAAAGCCCTCATCCAAATCGATAATGATCCCATGTCGATCGGACGCACGTATAAGACTGAACTCGCCATTGTCGGTGACTGTGGTGAATTCATCAAAACAATCCGCTCCAGCCAGGAGGTCACTTCCCTCCTGTCGGCGGGCAGCACCGAACGCACCCGATGGATCGAGTCCATCCGCGCGCTTGGACCCCGTCTTTATGACTTAGACAATACACAAAGTGACGCCTCACCCCTCCACCCCGCACGTGTGATCAGTGACCTGCGCAAGGTCATGCCGCGTGACACCGTGGCCTCGGTCGATTCCGGGGCGCACCGCGCATTTTCCGCACATTACTGGGAGTCCTATGCGCCGCGCGAATACCTCTCCGCCACGAATCTCGGCCCGATGGGCTGGGCTATCCCAGCGGGGATAGGGGCCAAACTCGCCCGGCCCGATAAACCCCATGTGGTCATTACCGGTGACGGATGTATGCTCATGCATGGAATGGAAATCCAGACCGCCGCACGTTTCGGGGTCAAAGTCATTTTTGTCGTCATTAATAATAGTGCCTTGGGCAATGTTTACCTCCGCGCTCGGAAAATGGGACCCACGCCCGCCGCCCTCACGACCAATACCACCCATGACTGGGCGTTATTTGCACAGTCCCTCGGGGTCACCGGCATCCGGATCGATCAACCCCAGGATTTGATTCCCGTTTTCGAACAAGCCCTCGCCGCCCCGGGCCCGGTCCTTCTCGATATCCGTTGCGGTAAAGATTATCCCACCCCCGTGACGCCTTATTCCGAATCCGTCAAGGAATGGACCGACCACGATTAATCTCCTCCCTCATTTTTCACACCTTTATAGCTAAACTCCCCGACCCCACCCGTTCAAAAAATCCAGCAGTTAAAAAAAAACTACTAGCTGCACTCATCAAAAAACGCGAGCGTATCGATGGGATGTACCGCACGCTTTTAAACTATCCCGCGCTGGCCCCATGCGTCGGGGACCTCGGCACCTTCCTCCGGTTCAAGAGCAAATTAGCCCGCAGACGTACGAGAAGTCGTCATTCTCTCGGTCGCCCGGCAACAAAATGCCGCCTATGCCTGGGTCCATCACCTCGCACCCGCCTTGGATAATGGGGTATCTGCCGCTCTCATTGAAAAAATCAGGACCCGCAAGGCACTCCCACCAAAGATAGTTTATTCACAGGCGATCACAGCCGCGCAATTTGCGCTGCAAGGCAAGTCCCAGCCATTGCCCTTGCAAAAATCCCTCACCAAAAAAATCGGGGTCGAAGGGGTTATTGAAATCGTCATGATCACCGGTTACTACTCCATGATCGCCACCGTCATCCAAGCCTTTGATGTCCCCCCCTGCCCAAGGACATGAAACAACCCTTTTAACACTCTCGGGCATTATGCTTGCCGGAATTTATGGGGGCCGAAATCGGCTTCGTAGTAAGGGACGATGACGCCGCCGGGAGGGGAGACTGCATCGAGCTTTTTACGGTCGTCGTCGGTGAGTTTCACATCGAGGACTTTGAGGAAGTCCTCCATTTGTCCCATGGTGCGTGGGCCGATGATCGGGCTGGTGATGGCGGGGGAGTCCTTGCACCAAGCCAGCGCAATTTGCGCGGGTCCCGTATTTTTCTCGCGGGCAATCTGCTCGACACAATCAAGCACATCAAAGGCTTTGTCATTATACTGACGTCCATTGGTGCCGCCGGCAAAGCGGGTATCCGGGGGATAATCTTCACCGCGCCGGTATTTGCCCGTAAAAAAACCTTGAGCAATCGGGGACCAGGGAATCAGGCCAAACCCGTGGGTCTGCGCAAAAGGAATCAATTCCCGCTCGATACGGCGGTCGAGCAAATGGTAGGGCGGTTGCTCACAGACAAAACGGTTTAACCCCGATTCCTTAGAAATCATCAGAGACTCCATGAGCTGCCAAGCGGCAAAGGTGCTGGTGCCGGTATAAAGCACTTTCCCGGCCCGGATCAAATCGTCGAGGGCGCGTAATGTCTCATCCAGCGGGGTTTCGGAATTTGGACGATGAATCTGGTAGAGATCGATGCGGTCGGTCTGGAGCCGCTTCAAGGATGCCTCACATTGTTCGACGATGTGACGGCGGTTATTGCCCCAGGCATTCGGGTCATTGTCCCACATGTGCCCATGGACTTTTGTGGCGAGAATGATCCGGCCACGTTTTCCATTTTGTTTCAGGGCTTTGCCGACAAATTCCTCGCTGACACCCCGAGAATAAATATCTGCCGTATCCAGAAAATTAATTCCTGCATCGATAGCCCGGCCGATGATTTTGGCGGTATCCTCTTCGCCCGTCCGACCGCCAAACATCATACAGCCCAGACAAAGCTCACTGACTTTCACACCGGTGCGACCAAGATTGCGGTATTCCATAGGCCGATATCCTATCATGACGGGGATCAAACCGGAAGGTTAATCCACAGCCGAACCTACTCCAGCCAGAACCAGAAGGTTTTCAGATAAAAGGACGGTGAACCGGGCAGGAGGAAATCGAAGGGTTCGGCTTGGAAATGTTGTTTACGGATTTTGCGTCCGGCCTTCTGGATTTCCATTTTAATGATGCGCTCGAAATCAAAGGGTTTGAGTGTGCCCATATTCGTCGAACAAAATAGGAGGCCGGGACGTTTGAGTAATTTGATCGCGAGAGCGACGAGTTCACCGTAGTTTTTATCCGCCCGGAATACTTTCCCGTCCTTATTCGTCGAAAAGGTAGGCGGGTCGAGGATGACGCAATCGAATTTTCGGCCTTTTTTGCTGAAGCGCCTCATCCAGTCAAAAGCATCGCCGAAAATAAAGTCGTGGCCTTCAACCGGGATTTTATTGGCGGAAAAATTCTTCTTCCCCCAATCCAGATATTTCGTCGAAAGGTCCAGACTCGTCGTGCGCGCTCCTGCGGCGGCGGCAGCCACGCTGAATGCGCACGAGTAAGAAAATACATTCAAGACTTCGACCCCGGGGTTTTGCTGGCACCAATACTTCAGGTCAAAACGGTTCTCCCGCTGGTCGAGGAATAACCCGGCGGAATAACCCTCTTTAAAACTGATCAGAAAACGGAGGCCATTCTCCCGGATATAAAAGTCATCATTCATCAGGTCCCCGGCGAGATGGGTGGGGCCATTAGCCTGTCCACGCACCTTTTTATCGAGCTGCTTATGATAACATGAGATGATCCCCTGCTCTACGAGCTCATCTAATACCCCGGATTGCCCGGCATCCTCTGATTCCGTGGAGACAAGGGCAAATTGTTTATAAATATCGATGAAATATTTGGACGGTTGTCCCTTGGAATAGGGGGCGAGGCGGTAGGCATTTGTCTCCGTACCATCAAAGAGGCATTCCACAAAATCCCGGGCTACCCGGGAAACGGAGGGCTTATCAAAGGCCTCCGGCAGTGCCGCTTCGATAGAGGTGGTTTGGCCCGTGAGCGGATGGAAGAATTCTAATTTACCGGCATGGAGATACATGCGCCCGGATGCCGGGCTATCCCCGGGCATTTTTATCCCGTATTGGGAATCCCCCAGGATCGGGCAATCACTGGATTTGGCATGAATGCGTATCTGGTGGGTGCGTCCGGTCTGTGGTCTGGCCTCATACAGAAAATAGGCGCCGTGTTTTTCAATAAATTCAAACTCCGTAGTGGCGGGTTTACCCGTGATCGCGTCACGGCAGGTCCAGGCATTTTGAGGGGCTTTTTGAGGCGAGAGAAAAAAGTAGGTTTTTTTGATCCGACTGGAGGCAAATTGCTCCGCGAGGGATTTATTAGCCAGGGGTGACTTTGCAAAAAGCATGACCCCGCTGGTCTCCTTATCGAGCCTCTGGTGTAAACCAAGATGCTCTAGATGTAACCGGCGGCATAAAAACTCGTAAAACCCTTCCGGTGCAAGGTCTGCGACCTTGTGGCTGGGTATCCCTGCAGGCTTTTGCACGGCTAAAAAATCGTTATCTTCAAAAAGTATCTTCGGCATGTCAAAAATGCCTATGCACGAAAATACTGCTTGCAACAAGCGCGAAATTTGGCTTACATGTAAAAAGTATTCTTCCTCGTTCATGCAATTTCACCTCGAAATTTAGAACTGCAGGAATCTTTCCGATCATAAAGTGATTAGAAAAAAACCTCATGTATAACCCTATTAAGTTACGCTAAGCAATGACGCAAAAAATGCGTTTGAAGGTCCATTAATATGCCAAGACAAGTAAGGCCAGCAGCGGGCTCACGCCCCACTCGTGCACGTAAACCCAAGAAGATAGCCGTTCCCAAAGATGACGTCAAAAATGTGGAAATTACAGAAAAGGCAGAAGTCGTGCCACCTGTATCTTCTAATCCTGCCGCAGAGATGGGCGCCCGGCTAGCCGCCTATATGAAAGAAGGCCTGACTGTCGAAGAGGCCGTGGTCAAGGCGATGCAGACACCCGCTCCCACACCGGTAATCCCTCCTGTGGAAACAAAAGCTCCTGCCCCTGCTCCCACAGCTCCCGTCACCCCTCCACCCGTATCAACGACACCACCCCCTGAGACTCCTGTGGCGACAACACCTGCTACAGAGGTCAACAAAGCCCCAGAGCCTAAAGCCGCGACTTCCGCAGCGATCCTGCAACCCATTGCCCCAAGGCCTAAACCCACACCGATTCCTGCGCGTCCCCCGGTAATTATCGAGGGTCTTTTGGAAATTTCCGACAAGGGTTACGGCTTCTTGCGTGACCCGAAAAATAATTATCTCCCCCAGAGGACTGATGTTTTTGTGTTACCCGACATTATCCGGATCAATAATCTCCGTGAAGGATTAATGCTCAAGGGTGAAATGGGCCAAAGCAATCGGGGACCACAACTCCGCACCCTCATGGAAGTCAATGGTGATGCTGTCGATAAATACCGGGACTTGATTCCCTTTGACCAGCTCACGACTATTAACCCGAATAAACGGTTTGTCATGGAGACAAAGCCTGAGATCTTGACGACCCGGGTCATCGATCTGGTCGCTCCGATCGGCAAAGGCCAGAGGGGTCTCATAGTCGCTCCCCCGCGCACCGGGAAAACCACTCTCCTCCAACACATCGCCAATGCCGTCACCGTGAATCATCCTGAGGCTTATCTCATGGTCTTACTCGTCGATGAACGCCCCGAGGAAGCCACCGATGTGCGTCGCAATGTCAAAGGGGATGTCATCGCCTCGACCAATGACATGAATATCCAGAGCCATACCCATATTTCCAAAATGGCCATCGATAAAGCCAAACGCCTCGCCGAATCCGGCCGTGATGTCTTCTTGCTTTTGGACTCCCTGACCCGTCTCGGAAGAGCCTTTAATAATAACATGGGTAACTCAGGCCGGACTTTGTCCGGGGGTATGGATGCCCGGGGCATGGAGATCCCCCGCAAAATTTTTGCCGCTGCACGTAATACGGAAGAAGCCGGCTCCCTCACGATCATCGCCTCCGCCCTGATCGATACCGGGTCCCGGATGGACGAGCTGATCTTTCAGGAATTCAAAGGCACAGGTAATATGGAGCTTGTCCTCGACCGCAAACTCGCTGACTCCCGTATTTTCCCCGCAGTGGACATTAATAAAAGCGGTACCCGCCGCGAAGAGCTACTGGTGCCCCCGCATGAGCTCGAGAAAATGAATAAAGTCAGGCGCGGACTAGCCGGTCAACAACCCGACCAAGCCATGGAAAGACTCCTGTCATTCCTCCAGAAATATCCTAGCAATAGCGAATTCCTCCGCCAGATTCCTTGACCGATAACAAGTCCGCACGGGAATCATATTTTTGACACATCAGGAAATCAAAGCGAAGGCAAATTGCGCAGCGAAGCCATGCAGAATAGGGGTCCCTACAAGATTTATTTCCTTCGTGAATTTCGCACCCTACATCGTCAATACACTGACTGCCGATGAGCGAAGATCTTTTAAGCGGGGATTTTGATCAATGCAATTTGCTCTATAATCTTCTCGGAGATGGCTTGGTAGAGGGCCCGTTCATTACCCTGCCATGAGTCGATCATGTCATTCAAGCTGAATGAATCGCCGACTACCACGGTGATAGGAGTAAAAAGTTTGATTTTACCATTCCTCGGCCAAGCCTCGTAACTACCGAAAACTCGGACCGGCAAAATGGGTTTTTTTGATTTGGCGACGATTAAACCGACTCCCGGTTGGGCGGCACAGAAAGCCCCGTCCAACGTCCTTTGCCCCTCGGGGAATAGCAGGATAGCCTGTTCCTGCTTGAGTTTTTTAATCATGTTTTTCAGGCTACTCATGTCGGGACGGTCCTGGTCCACCGGAATCGAATTCAACGCGGTGATGAGCTTGCCAAAGAATGGGTTCTTCCAGAGTGTTTTCCGGGCTAGAAACCAAGTGGTCCTCGGTCGGATTCCCGCAGCGGCCAAAGGCGGGTCAAAGAAACTGGCGTGGTTCATGCAAATGACAAGACCTCCTTCGAGGGGAACCTTGTCCTTGGACAAAAAACGGGCACGATGACACACCTTGAAATAGACAAATGTCACGTAGAGACAAAAAAAGTAAAACCAGTTTTCCAAGAGGTGTTTCATCGGTATGCCTTCATCCGTGCCCGTAAAAAGTGATAATCGGTTATTTGGAAACGACTTCGCTGAGTTTAAAGATCGGGAGGAAAAGGGCCACGACAATACCACCGATAATTACCCCGAGCACGACGATCATGATCGGTTCAAGCAAGGAGGTGAGGGCGCCGAGGGTCGCTTCAATTTCTTCGTCCCAAAAGTCGGCGATTTTATCTAGCATGGCATCTACCTTACCCGTGGCTTCACCGGCCTGGATCATACGGATCAAGACGGGCGGAAAAAGAGGTTCCTTCGCTAAACCCGTAGCCAAGGGGTCACCTCTTTCGACTGTTGCTGAAACCCGTTTGATGGAAGCTTCCACCTGGACATTTCCACTGGAAGCACCGACGATTTGCATAACTTCAAGAATCGGCACACCGCTTCGGATCAACTGGGCAAAAGTCCTGGCAAACCGTGTCAGAGTGATTTTGCGGACGAGCTCACCAAAGACCGGTAGCTTGAATTTATATCCATCCCACCACCAGCGTCCACTGGTGGAATTTAAAAAGGCTTTGATCCCAAAATAAATGCCGCCAACAACCAACGGGGTCGCAATAAAGCCGAGTGGTGAACGGAAGAAATCACTGATATCAACAAGAAACTGTGTCGGGGCGGGGAGTTTCGCGCCGAAGTCCTTAAACACATTTGCGAATACAGGGACGACTTTCACAATCAGAAACATCGTAATCAAAATGGAAAGACCGATGACGACCACGGGATAGGTCATGGCTGATTTGACTTTTTTACGGAGTCTTTCGCTGGCTTCTAAATAGGAGGCTAACCGGGCCAAGATCGGGGCGAGTAAACCGGCTGCTTCACCCGCTTTAACCATGCTGACAAAGAGTTTGTCGAAAACTTTAGGATGTTTGCTAAAGGCTTCAAAAAGGCTGCTTCCTTTTTCCACGGTACTAATCACGTCCTGCAATACTTTCCTCATACCCGCCGCTTTCTTAGGGTCACTCTGCTCATATAAAGCTGTGAGGGATTGGATCAGGGGGATACCCGCATCCACCATCGTCGCCAACATGCGGGTAAACATGACCAACTGTTCATTGGTGACTTTCCCCGTCTTACTGCCTGCTCCGCCTTTAGCCTGTTCCATCGACATAACCACCAATCCCTTGGCGGCTAGCTGGGAAACAGCATTTGAGTCATTGACTCCTTCAATCTTACCGGAAATGATTTTTCCAGATGCATTACGTGCTTGATACTTATAATAGGGCATAAAAACTTATGGTTTTTATAGTGCAAGTAGCCGAAGAATGCAAATGGGAATTAATAATATAATAAAAAAACTTTTCCTGGGTCAGGATGCTATGAGAGGGCATCGGGATGTGAAATATCCTTACCTTCATAAAGATAATAAACTTTTTTCGAAATGTTTTTGCCATGATCGGCCACTCGTTCCCAATGCCTTGAGATCGCCATCAGTAAGAGACAACGTGAAATAGTGCTCGGATCCTCGACCATGAAGCTGGTTAATTCTCGGTAAAGCTGGCGGTTAATCTCATTGACTTCCTTGTCCCGCTCCGAAATTTCGACGACCAAGCCGGGCTTACGGTTGACGAATGCGTCCATGCTGGCCATCAACATTTCCAAGGAAATAGTTGCCATACGTGGAATATCAATAAGAGGTTTGAGGGGCTGCTCATTATTCAGGGTACGCGCTTTTTTGGCGACATTAACCGCCTGGTCCCCGCAACGTTCGAGGTCAGAAGAAATTTTGACCACTGTCAGGACAAACCTGAGGTCTGAGGCCACTGGGGCTTGCCGGGCGATATACAGGACCACCTGGTTATTTAGCTGCATTTCTAATAAATCGATTTGTTTTTCTTCGGCCTGGATGATATCAAAAAGGGAATCATCCCTGTCAACCAAAAGCTTGAGTGCGCGTTTGAGGTTGTTTTCAACCAAACTGGCCATCATGAGGACGTTATCTTTTAGTGACTGCAGGTCTTGTTCGAAGGTGCGTTCCATTTTTGTATAAATCATGTATAATTGTTAATTAGTTTTGGGTTATGGTTAAAAAGGATTTTTTTAACCGAATCTTCCGGTCACATAATCTTCTGTTTGTTTTAAAGATGGGTTAGTGAAAATTGTGGCGGTACGGTCGTACTCGATGAGTTTTCCGAGGTAGAAAAAGGCCGTATAATCCGACACGCGCGCGGCTTGCTGCATGTTATGGGTCACGATGACGATGGTGTATTGTTTCTTGAGCTCGACGATTAATTCCTCAACCTTCGCTGTCGCAATCGGGTCAAGGGCCGAACAAGGCTCATCCATCAGCAGCACCTCGGGCTCGACAGCAATCGCCCGGGCGATACAAAGGCGTTGTTGTTGTCCCCCCGAAAACCCCGTGGCACTATCATGCAAACGGTCTTTGGCTTCTTCCCAAAGGGCGGCCCCGCGCAAACTGCGTTCGACGACTTCATCGAGGATTTTTTTATCGTTGATGCCACCAATCCTCAGGCCATAACAAATATTCTCGTAAATCGATTTAGAGAAAGGATTCGATTTCTGGAAGACCATTCCTACTTTTTTGCGCAATTCGATGACATCAATCTTGTTACTCAGGATATTCTCGCCGTCGAGATTACAAATACCCGTTATTTTCACCCCATCGATCAAGTCATTCATCCGGTTGATACAACGCAAGAGGGTGCTTTTCCCGCAACCTGACGGCCCGATAAATGCGGTCACTTGTTTGTCAGGAATATCCATCTTCACATCAAAGAGTGCCTGCTTCTTGCCGTAGTATAAATTAAGATCCTCGATCTTAATGAGCGTATTAAAATCGGCATTCGATTCGTTCGACAAATCCATCTCCACCCGTTTCATGCCCGCAGGGGCTTGTCGGTGTTTTTGGGTGTCTTGCGATTTTTCAGTATTATCCATGATGATTCCCATAAGACCTTATCAAGTTTAGAGGTTAAGCGAAAGCTCCGGTTTGATATTTTTTGCGGATTTTATCACGGAGCCGGATGGCTACGATATTTAATCCTATAATAATCAAAATCAATAAAAGGGTCGTCGTATAAACCATTGGTTTAGAGGCCTCTACATTTGGTGACTGGAAACCAACGTCGAATATATGAAAACCCAGGTGCATGAATTTACGATCCAAATGGAAGAAGGGGAAAGTTAAATCTACTGGCAATTCAGGGGCGAGCTTTACTACCCCGGTAATCATGAGTGGTGCCACTTCACCAGCCCCACGGGCCATGGAAAGGATAATCCCGGTCAGAATCCCCGGGACACTCGCTGGTAAAACGACACGGCAAATTGTCTGGAATTTTGATGCGCCAAGGGCGAGCGAACCCTCACGAGCACCGCGCGGTACGGCGGCAATGGATTCTTCCGTAGCAACAATGACGACGGGAACGGTTAGTAGGGCCAGAGTGAGTGAGGCCCAAAGGATGCCTCCTGTACCAAATGTCGGTGTCGGCAAATAATCAGAAAAGAATAACTGGTCCATAGTACCTCCGACAAAATAGACGAAAAAGCCGAGTCCGAAAACACCAAAAACGATCGAGGGGACACCGGCCAAGTTATTGATAGCGATCCGTACCGCCCGGACAAATGGCCCTTGACTGGCGTATTCACGCAGGTAAAAGGCTGCCAAAACGCCAAAGGGAGTAACTGCGAGACTCATCAGCACCGTCATGACCACAGTACCGAAAATGGCGGGGAATACCCCCCCCTCTTGATTGGACTCACGGGGGTCATCAAAGATAAATCCCCAGACTTGCCTGACATAAAAAATGCATTTTTCAAATACACTCATGTTATTCGGCTGCCATGCTTCCACAATATTCAAAAGCGGAATGACTTTTTCCCGCCCGTCGGCCGTTTTAAATACCCCAGAATAATCGTCTGCCTCATCCAAGATTTTTTGCGCTTTATCCTTCAATGTCTGGAACTCTTCATTTTTTGCCACCATGAACTGGTTATACTCTTCAATTTTCGACACCTGTTCAGCAGTAGGATGAGTGTTACGCTTTAATTTATTTAGCTGGATGGTAGCTTCTTTGATTTCGTGACTGATCTCCCCGATCTCATGTTCTTTAATTGCTTCCGCCGCTTTCCTTTTCCGGTTTACCAAGGGTAATTCTTTGAGTAAACGCTCCCATGCCTGTCCCCCAGTCGCGATGACGTCATCATTGATTTTAAAGGATTCCATGAACCCATAAAAATTACCATATTCCATCCGTTCTAAGGCTACGCCCAGTTTCGGTTTCATGATGCCGGAGATATTTTCATCGCGGTACCACACAAAGTCAGCCGCATAGATATCACGGTTGCCGACACGAAATTGTGTTTCCGGAATCAAGCGGATACCTTTGCCCTCGGGGATCTCCTCACGGAGAGTGTCGTGCGCCATGAGGATACCCATGACCTTCTGGGTGGATTCCCCGTCCTTGAGGGTAAATTCCGTCAAATCTTTGGGCCAAAAAAATCCCGCCCCATTCGAGACGATAACAAATAACAAACCGACAATCATGATCAGAGCGACCGATAAACACGCCCCGGTGAGCCAAAGCCAATGTTCACCACGCCCGAAAAATTTTCCAAGGGGAAGGGAACCTGTCTGTATTATTTTTTTATTCGAATCAGGATTCATAAATAGTTTTTAAATATTAAACAGCTTTGTATTTTTCGCGTAACCTTTGACGGATCACTTCCGCAAAGGTATTCACCGTAAAAGTCAGGATAAAGAGCAACATGGCGGCGACAAAAAGCACACGGTAATGGGTTTCCCCGACTGGAGCTTCAGGGATTTCAACCGCGATATTAGCAGAAAGTGTGCGCATCCCGTTAAAGGGGCTGAAACTCATAATCGGTGTATTCCCCGTGGCCATCAAAACAATCATCGTCTCACCGACTGCCCGGCCGAAACCGATCATCACGGCGGAAAATACCCCCGGGCTGGCTGTCGGCAGGATCACTCGCGTGGCCGTTTGCCATGGACTGGCTCCCATCGCGTATGACGCGGAGGTAAAGGATTTTGGCACATTCGAAAAGGCATCCTCGGAAATGGTGAAGATAATCGGGATCACGGCAAAACCCATCGCTAATCCGATCACAATACAATTCCTTTGCTCCACCTGTTCGCCGATGGCGCTAAAAATCCATTGGCGGATATCCCCCCCGAAATACGCAAAGTCCATAAAGACACCCACTTTATAACTCAGGAATGCCGCGATGAGTGTCGTCACGATAATGGCAACCAAGTCTACACCTGGGGGTATATTCATTTTGATTTTGATCGGTATTTTATTCCAGAGGAGAGCGGCAATCACTGTCCCTACGGGGATAAAGATCGAAAATAAAAAAATCATGACTAACTTATTTTCAAGTAGGGGGGCCAACCATAAACCGGCGAGGAATCCAATCACCACACTCGGCAGGGCCGCCATGATTTCAATCGTAGGTTTGACATAGGTCTTTATCGACGGGTGCATGAATTGGGATGTGTAAAGGGCCCCGAAGACGGCTATTGGTATGGCAAATAAAAGCCCGTAGAAGGCCCCTTTGAGTGTCCCTACAAAAAGCGGGGTGAGGCTGAATTTCGGCTCAAAGTCATCGGTTCCGCCGGAGGATTGCCAGGAGAATTCGGGTTTATCATAACCTTCATACCAGACTTTCCCGAAAAGTGTTTTTAGGCTGATTTCTGGATAAGGCACATGTATGTCAAAAGATTCAAAAGAACCTGTCCCCGAGAGGGCTAATATCTGGGTGAGCTTCGGAGCGTAAGCCGCCAAGGCGACCGGCCCGGAAATCTCCAAATCCAATAGGCGCCTGTCTGATGTCGAAAAATTTAGGGCTACATGGCCGTTATCCGAGCCTGCTATAAAAGCTTTATTACGCGCTGAAGGGACAATCGTCGTGATGGATCCACCGATTGATTCGAACTTATGGATCGGCTGGATCTTGCGCATCCAGTCACCTTCTTTGGCGCGGACACCGAACCAACCCTCCGTTGTTCCATCGTTAAAACCAAAAACCACGGTGACATCACCGATCAAAAATTCCATGGCTGTAATTTTCCGGTTTACTCCGGATTCATTCACAAAACTATCATAGGTGGCATACGGTTGTGTGAGGTCATTCTCCAGATAGAACTGGTAGAGGATATTTTTGTCCGTAACGACAAAAAGTTTCTCACTGAAACGGTCAATGGCGATTTGGTTGATTTTGCCATCAAAGGCATAATCAACTGCCGTGGCGCTGGGTGCTGCCCCCGATTGAGATTCACGGTCAGTCGAAGCGGCTTCCCCTTCTAATAGCCCTTGGTTCTGCTCCATGAGCTCCACTGCGTCCAATGTCATTTTACCGAAATATACTTTTTGCTCGGCCGTAACCGCAGCATAAACCATTTCCCCTTCTGATGACACTCGTCCGAAGACTTTTTGAATCGGGGCCTTTGTCCCTGGGATGGTAATCATCCCGTATTCCTTAAGGGTGGGGGTGACGATCCGTGAGCCTGTGGACAGGTCGGGGGTGAAGCTGACTTTTGCCAGCAACACATGGCCGTCAGACGTCCCCAAAAAGAGATAGTCAAAGGCTGGTGTGCGGTAAGCGCAGGAAATTTGTTTGCCCGCTAATTTCGTAAAGGGTAGAGCATTGATCATTTGACCTTTCTGGAGGTCATAAAAATCCACTTGGGCGGACTCGCCTTCTACAAAGTAGGCAAAGGTCTGGTATTCATCGACTCCCATAATGAGTGGAGTATGAGGAGCTGCAAATTGTTTTATTTCAGTTTTTACGAGAGGCTCCGCAGTCCCGGGGAGCCAGAGGGGGATCGTTTCTTTCCCAATAAAGAGGAAAATCAGGGCGACAACAAGAATGACTAATATGCCGCCGGACTTAATAATGAAATTGGCTAATTTGTCGATAATCTTGACCCGCCGAGTTACCTTCGGGTCGATTATGACAAATTTTTTGAATTTTGTTTCAGGGGCGATGGTACTCATACAAGTTCGTTTGATCGAGATTTTACAGTCCGAGTCTTTTCCTTAGTCAAAATGATACACTCACCTTTATAAAAAGGGGTTTGGCCATTGGACCGACCAAACCCCCTAAACCTAACCACTGCATAACACGAGGTTAAAAAAAACTATTTACAACTGCTGGATGTCAAGAATTCGTTAGACTGTTTGGTGGTCAGAGGGAAATATCCATCTTTAACCACAACTTCTTGACCTTGTTTGGAGAGAACATAACGGATGAACTCTTTAGTCAATGGATCAACTCCGGTCGGAGGGGCATTGATATAGACGTAGAGGTAACGGGCGATCGGGTACTTGAATGATTCACATGATCTTTGAGTCAATGTTACTGGTTCGCCTTTGTCAGCGATAGCCAATGCTTTGACACCGGAAGTCTTGTAACCGATACCGCTGTAACCCACTGCACCGAGTTCTTTTTCTATACCTTGGACGACGGAGGCTGAGCCGGGTTGCTCTTTCACAGAGGAGGAATAATCCCCGCCTTTGAGAGCGACATCTTTAAAGAAGCCATAAGTACCGGAGGCACTATTACGTCCGAAAAGTGAAATCGGACGATTGGCCCATTCACCGGTTAATCCCAAATCACCCCATGTCCTAGAGGCTTTACCACCACGTTTGTAGGTGCTGGAGAAGATTGTATCGACTTGTTGGAGGGTCAAGCTCTCAAGCGGATTGTCCTTATTCACATAAACGGCCAGACCATCAATGGCGACACCGACTAGGCGGGGTTTATAACCGTATGCCTTTTCGAATTCATCGACTTCAGATGCCTTCATCTTCCGGCTCATAGGTCCGAGCTGGGCTGTTCCCTTAATCAAAGCGGGGGGTGCAGTCGATGATCCTTTACCTTCGATTTCGATATTGACGTTAGGATAATATTTTCTGAATCCTTCAGCCCAAAGGGTCATGAGATTATTTAATGTATCAGAACCCATGGAAGCCAATTTTCCGGAAATGCCGGATTGTGTCTTGTAATTATAATGCCCTGAATCAATCGTGATTTTCCCGACTTCAGCGGCATTAAGCGATGTAGCAGCGAGGGCGAAAGTCGCAAAACCAACAGTGCGTATAAATTTTTTGATCATATTTTCTCTTTTTTAAGGTTAGTAGAGTATTTTTTGGTTATATCAGCAGGGGGCTAATGAAATAACCCCCTGCCCATATTTTATCAAGTAATTAGAATTTTACGATAATATCCAGCTGGAGACGACCCACTTCAGTCGCGGGCTGGGCGAAAGTCGCACCGTATTGGCGTGGGTTCTCACGAATGTCGGAAACAAGAAAGTACCTTGCATTGATGCTCGCAAAATCGGTAAGGGCATAACCCGTGTACCAGACTCCACCAAAACGGTTTACAGAACCGTCTGAGAAGTCGGAATCGGTAAATCCATCATACCAAGCATTTTGCTCGATGTAATTAAAATATCCACCAACCTGCCAGTTACCCTTTGATTTGAGCTGACCGAGCTCAATACCGGCTTGGATACCTGTATTTGCATTAGCCATGCTGGGATTATAAAGAAGTTCTGTCCAAAGTTTAAGCGGAACAGAATCCGACCATGTTTTGGCAAAGGTATAATCACCGTATAAAGTGACTGGACGGATATTGCCCGTCGCATTATTCTGCGAGACCTGACCTGCACCACCCCATTGACCGTTTAATTGATTACCACGACTTGTAGTATTAAGGCCACTAATCCCGCTACCACCAGCGACTCCACCATTTCCTAAACCGGCCATCCAGTAATAATAAGTAGCGGCAAATGACATTTTGTTTTTGTTCTGAAACTTAATATCCACACCACCTTGGACAGGGATTAACCATTGATTTTCGCGGGTTCTATTGCCCGATGCATTGTTAACCACAGTCGGATTTGCGATATTGTCATTAACCACGAATTGTCCGGTCGTAATGAAAGGAGTTAGCTCAGTACCATCCGCATCAAACTTCTTTGTGAAGGTTTGCCAAGCACCACCAGGGGTAATGTCTCCATCCCACATCATATTACTTGATTTGAGCGGGTTTTTGAACTTACCAAAACCAAATGTCGCTGTATCCAGATAAACATTTTGGTTAATGTATTTGACTAAGTCAACTTGCGCAAACGCCTTGGTTACTGCAATTGCGTTAAAGGCAAACGCATCTTGCAAGTCAGCATTATTACTGCGCTGGTCGGAAAAGATGCCTGCTGCGTTTTGTGAAGCAGTACCAAGCTCAAATCCAGCTAAGAAACCTTCAGAGAATTGGTATTCAGCACCGACGCGGAGGCGGATACGGGCGCGCCATTGGTCTTGGACACCAGCTTGCTTGTTATTATTTGACTGTATGTTCCCTGCTGCTGTAGTAGCTGGGTTAGGTGGTGTCGCACTATAACCAGCTTCATTTTGGCGGAGTTCGTAACGGCCGCGGAAATCGCCGTAAAGTTTGAGTTTTTTGACGCTCTTATTGATATCGAGCTTTCCACCGGGGGTGGATTTATATTCTTTGGCCAAATCGGCTTTGATATCTTCAGCTTCTTGTGTCGTCAGGACACCTTTTTGGAGAAGAGCTTCTACGAGCGCTTCACTTTGGAACTGGGCATTTGCGGCGACAGTCAGGCCACAAGCTGCCATGGCTGCAAAGGCCAATGTTTTGAGTCGTTTCATTATTTTTTCCTCGTTAGGTTTTTGTTAGGTTTTATCACTGGAGAAAGCCTTCTTTCCCCAAAATTGATAGCGAAACCTAGAATATCATTGTGACAGACAAAGGTCATTTATGTGACAAAACGGTGACAAAAGAGGTTTTTTTATGCCTCACTCGGTTCTAATACCCAAAAAAGGGGTATGATGGGGAATTTCCTGATGCAGAAGAAAAAAGGACAAGCCGGAGCTTGCCCTTCAGTGACCTGAGATGATTTAACTACCATCGTCTGGATAGACGCTGGTAACAAAAACCAAAATGAGACATGACTTTTTTTCTACTCCAGCTTTACGGTCAAAATCTGGAATGGTTTGGCCGTCAGGGCGATTTGCCCGTCCTGAAGGGTTAATCCTGACACCTCGTCTTCCATCAGGTTAACCAAGGTCGCTTTCTTAAAAGGAAGGGTCGTCGTCAGGACAAATTCCGCTGTCCCCCCATAAGCCTCGAAGAGCCGAATGATTACCGCGTTGTTATCCTCGGCTTTTTTCACCGTGTCGATAATCATACCGGCTGCATTTGTCCCGAAATAACTTTCCGCCCCGGCTGGCCCGGAAGTTTTTTCGAACTTCAGCGGGCGATTAAAATCAAGCGCCATTTGCTGCACCAGCGCATAACGGAACTCATGCTCGCCCCGGTCCGCGACCGGATCAGGGTCATTGGATGAGCGCAGCAGCGACAAGGCCATGCGGTTCCCGTGTACATTCGCCCCGTACTTGCAGTCATTGAGCATGGAGCCACCAAAACCGTATTCACTAAAGTCAAACCAGCGATGCTGGCAAACCTCACGGTCACACGCAGAGCATTTTGCTCCATCACCTTTGCCAAAGCAGCCACAGGCAGGGAGGAACGTTTCTCCAAATGGAATACATCCAGATCCCAAGCATCCCAGAAGAGGGGTTTATCCTCATAAAGAGCTAATTGTCCTGCTGTGGAGGATGCGATTGTATCGCGGCTCGTGGCTTTATGGATCAGGCTCGCTACTTTGCCACAACGCCCGATTTTAGCGCGGATGAATTCATTCTCGATAATAAAGCGACCGTTTTCCTCGGTCAAACTGACCGGATGCTCCACCTCTGTGACGGGTTCCTGCACGGCTACCCCGCATGAGGGGGCGGTGACAATACCCGGTTTCCCGGTTTCAAATTCCACCACCTCCCGGCGCAAGTGCCCGAGAATATTGGTCACACGGTATCTTTCCCCAGAAGCATTTGCTCCCTCATATTTTTGTATCTCTTTCTGCGCAAGTTGCGCCACCAGCGCGTAGTCCCGGTCACTGTCACGGTAAACATCCGTGATGGAATGCGGATGACACAAACCCAGTGTGCAAATTGCTCCTGACAGAAACGAAGGCTAGCATTCCCCCTATCCTGAAAGGATCCCGATCATATAGCCC
>JAWXBN010000104.1 GCA_034440155.1 Verrucomicrobiota bacterium
CTCCAGCACGAAAGGCTGGGGTGGGGTTTTGAGGACAAATTTATTTAGGAGAAATGCTAAGGGGAGGGCAATGAGGATACCGATGAAATGCATGGCAAAGAGGGTGAGGGCCGCCCAGGTCGGGCCATAGACGGGCTCGACAAAGGCCCCGATAAGAAGGACGTAAACAGGGAGGCGTGCGGAGCAGCTCATGAGTGGGGCGATGAGGATGGTCGTCAGGCGGGCTTTAGGATCCTCGATCGTGCGGGTCGAGAGGATGCCCGGTATCGCGCATGCGTAGCTGGAGAGTAAAGGGACAAAACAGCGGCCATTGAGTCCGCACCAGCTAAAGAGTTTATCCATGAGGAATGCCGCGCGGGCCATGTACCCGGTGTCTTCGAGCAGGGAGATAAAGAAAAAGAGGATCAGGATCTGGGGGAGGAAAATCAGGACGGAGCCTACCCCGCCGATGATGCCATTGGTCACGAGGCTCTGGAGTGCCGGGGTTTGATCGAGGAAGGGGGCGACTTGGGCACTGACCCAGCCTGTCCCGGCATCGATGACGTCCATGAGGGGTCCAGCCCAGCTGTAGATGGACTGGAAAACTAGGTACATCATCCCGATAAAAATCAAAAGGCCCCAGACCCGGTGCGTGAGTAGGCGGTCGATGGACTCGGACTTTTGGGCGACGGGCTCCTCAGGGTGGATGATGGCATCACGGGTGAGGGCATTCAGGTGCTCGTAACGGATGAGGGCCTCCGTAGCGAGGGGATTATATCCGGCATGGACCAAGGAAGCGCGTGCGTTATCCAGGCATTTTTGTTTTTCAGCCGGGGGGAATCCCGCCCGGTCGAGGATGGATGAGCCCGAATCAAAGACGACCCGGCGCAGCTCGGAGGGGGACAGGGCGGGTAAACTATGCTGGGCGATTTGTTTGGCGACGACATCACTGGCGATATTCACACAGTCGGGCCAGACGATTTGCGCAGGTATGACCGGATGGGAGCAGATACCTTTGATAGATTTTTTCAGATCATCAATGCCAGTGCCTTTCCGGGCCACGACGGGAATCACCGGGATGCCCCCGAGCCTTTCGGAGAGGAGTGCTGTGTCGATCTTTAATCCCTGGTCCCCGGCGGCATCCATCATATTCAGCACGAGGATCGTGGGGATACTGATATCGGCGATCTGGGAAAAGAGGAATAAATTCCGCACGAGATTCGTAGCATCGGCGACGCAGATGACGCAATCGGGTCTCGCCAGCCCAGGGATATGCCCCGTTAATGCATCGACGGCGATCCGTTCATCCGAGGAAGAAGCGGCCAGGCTATAGGTGCCCGGGACATCCGTCACGTTAAAGGAGGTGCCTTCAAAAGAGAATTCCCCCGATTTTTTCTCCACGGTCACGCCGGGATAATTCCCCGTACGTTGGCGCACTCCGGTGAGGCGGTTAAAGAGGGTGCTCTTGCCGGTATTCGGGTTTCCGATGATGACAATATTATAAAGGGCTTTTTCTTGGGTGATCATAGTTCAAAAGGAGGAAAATGATGAGTGAGATGGGATTTTACTTGATTTGAATGCACTGGGCGTCAGCTTTGCGCAAGCTCAGGCGGCGTCCGGCAATCGAGATATTCATCGGGTCTCCTAGCGGGGCGACTTGCACGATCTCGACAGTGCTGCCGGGCAGTACCCCCATGGCCATGAGGCGTTGGGCGGTTTGATTCGTCGCATCGATATGGGTGATTTGCGCAATTTGCCCGGTGGCAAGTTGATTCAGTGTTTTCATGCTTTGGCGATGGAGTCCCAGACGGATTTGCAACCCTTTCGGATGGAGTGTGAGACGTTTTTTTGAATGTTACTGAGAGTGTTATCTTTTTTGCGGGTGGGTTTACGACGCTCCGGGCATTGGCAAGCGCGTGTGTCTAGGGGAGTCACAGACACCTTTTCGAGCAAGTCACGGCGAAATCCCACACGTGTGCCATGTAAACAAATGATGACAGGGTCACCATCGGTGAGGACCTCGACTTCGAGGCCTTCATGGAGCCCGAGGGCCCGGAGGCGTTTTGAATGGGGGAATGCATCATCGATATGCAAAATTTTTGCGACTTTGCCCTTATGGATTTGATGAAGGAATGTATTCACTTAATTGAGATTATGTCTCATAATAAAACACAATTGCGACCGAGTGTCAATAAGTGGAATAAACATTTTTATGATTTAATGATTTATTTCGGAGAAAATCACTCTTGGAACAGACGGGAAATTTTGAATCTCGAGGTACGGTCGATAGGGTGGCTATTTTATAAGTGACTATCATTCAGTATCTTATATTTTCACACCACTGTATTCGAGAAAAGATATTCCCGTGGATAATCGGTGCCCGGATTATTTTGAATCAGGAACGGGGGAGTCAGGGTTTTTATTTTCCGGTTTATCTTTCCTCCAATAATCGAGGGGAGGAAAAATAAAATCCCACGGGGCCTTAATAAAACGCCAGAACAATTTGCGTGTCAGGCTCACAGAGTCTTTAAATGGCCAGCGGAAAGCCCGGGCGGCTGTAAAAAGGGAGAGGAAAAAACTCACCCCGAGATTCAGCACGAACATCACGGCGATACCCGAGAGGGCTTTGATAAACCAACCGTCCATGAACCAAGCTTTCTCCAGTGATGCTGCCGCCAAGGCGAGGGTGCCTGTCGAGAGTGTCACATGCCGGACATCTAAGGGGATACCGAAAAAGAGCCCGAGGGAATGGGTCATACCGAGCATCATCCCCAGGGAGATATTTGTGGCGAGCGCGGCATTATTACGCTCGTAGTATCCGGATATTTTTTTGAGTTTTTCGGTCCCGAGCAAATTGCCCGAGCGGTGGTCGGAGATGCCTTGGGGGATACGGTGGTAGGTGGACCAGTTATCGAACCACCCCCCGATGAGGCTCGCCAGCCACAAGATCACCCCGGTGAGTGCCGCGTAAAAAACCGTCCCGCTGTCCAGAGGACTCAGGGTGGCATAAGTATGCTCTGCATAATCATGACTGAGGAAGGGAGTGCCGGCGAGCATGAGCCATAAAAAGCTGAAACAATAGGCGCCGATGGCGACGATCAAGACATTACCCGCTGCGGCGGCGACTTGTGTGTAGGCGACAGTCGGGGCGATGTCGATAATCTCGCGGATCACGCGGTGGCGGTTCTGGTTATTCATGGATTTCGCCAGGGTGGCCGCTGTCATCGCGGGTTGTTTTGTGGCCAGGACAAATCCGCAGATGTGGAGGATCACAAAGCTGATCGAGTAATTTAGCCCCGCAGCCAGACCCTCCATAAACGGGGCGAGTCCCCACCCGTAAAGCCGGAGCTTGACCGCGGCAGTGAATACCGTGAGTAGTCCGCCCCCGGCTGCGGCGACCCAGATGTGCCAGTACTGGTGTTTATTGAGCGCGATATAATGTTCACCGAGCTGGCCGGAGCGCTCGATGATTTTCCGGTAAAGCAAATGGGTATTACGCCTGATGAGGGAACGGATACTGCGGTCTTCCTGCACACCGAGGACTAGTTTTTCCATGAGTGACTGGATCAGCTGGGTTTGCTCGACTCCGTAAGGTTTTTCGATGATCGAGACCATCAGATCCATCCGTGAAAGGCATTCCTCCATGAGATCCATGCTGAATACCAGATCGATACTGATCCCGCCTCGTTCCTCCATCTTCCGGTGGACAATATTCAGTTCAGCCCGGCAACCTTGCGCATCCTTTTTCCAAGGGGCGATCACCGGGGTGAGGTCTTCGCCCTTCTGGAAAGCTGACATGAGCCTGTCACTGGTCAGGACGATGCTGTGGAAGGCGGATTCACTAACCGAGGCCGTGGTCAGCTTTGAGCGGATGCCTTCGCCGAGGCCGTGGAGATGGATTTTAGCGGCGAGAATGCGGAAGCCGTCGGCAAAACCATTTAAGAGCGGTTTGAGGAATTCTTTTTTATTCGAGGGGAGGATACAGTCCTGCATGCGTAAAAAGATTTCCGGTGAAAGCGAGTGGAAAAAGGTGATGTGGGTAGCGTCCCTGTATTGACGGCGGAGGAACTTTGCAAAGTCATGGTCGTCACGGGGGAGAGGCAGGAATATCTGGGCAAAACGCACAGACAGCTCGGACAGGAATCCCCGGTGGGAGGGCACCCCGGCCTCACCAAAGGCATTGACGGCATTCATCGCAGAGACCATCTGGCCGAGGACGAGCTGGTATTTTTCTCGGATCAGAGGACAATTTTCGATGATCTCGATATGCAGGACGACCCGGGGGACAGTGGTCAGATTTTCATCACCGGGCCTTTTAAAATAGGCATCATGCTCTTTGCTGACCCACTGATGGATTTCATCCCACAGGTCTATTTTGGCGGCGAGGGTTTTGGCATTGATAAAGTCAATGATGAGTCCTGTGTTTTTGTAAACGTAGGGATTAACTTCCCGTTGTGTGCCGAAATAAGATTCGAGCTCTTTTGAGAAGGCCTCATCAATGATCATGGTTTCGTGATTCCGAAATATTGAGTGTATTGTGCGATGAGATAGCGGTCGGTCATCCCGGAGACATAATCACATACGGCCCGGTAGATACCTATTTTGCTGATGCGAACTGCGGATTTACGCCCGATGAGGTCTGGATGTGCGATAAAATGTCCGAAGAGCCTGCGCATCATCTCACAGGTGTCGTGGTGGACGGAGCGGACAGCCTTATGGAAATAAAGGTTTTGATAGAGGTACTTCCGCAGTTTGAGATTTAGCTTGGATAATTCCGCACTGTAAGCGATGAGGTTTTCGGGGTGTTTCCTGACGTCGTCGGCGGAGCTGACCCCCGCATCCGTGATACGTTTGGCCGAATGCCTGATGACATCGTACACAGCCCTGTCGATGAGGTAACGGATGACGACACCGGCCCGGACGCTATCATCCTTGATCTGGTAGCGATTTTTGACTTCAGCGAGGGCATCCTTCCAGAGATCGAGATCGTTTAATGCCTCGATTTTGAGGAAACCGGCCTCGATGCCGTCCTCGATGTCGTGGCTGTAATAGGCGATCTCATCGGCGAGATTAGCGATTTGGGCTTCGAGTGAAGGCCGAGGAAAACGGAAATATTTTTTATTCTTATCATCAGGGGTGTCATGAGACGTCTCGTGTTTGACGAGGCCCTCGCGGACTTCCCATGTGAGGTTGAGCCCGTCGAAATTTGGATATTTTTTCTCAATCACCTCGACGATCCGCAGGCTTTGCAGGTTATGGTCAAATCCCCCGTATCCCGTCATGAGTTCATTTAAGGTGTCTTCCCCACAATGGCCAAAGGGAGAGTGACCCAGATCGTGGGCGAGGGCGATGGTTTCCGTGAGGTCTTCATTCAGGCGGAGGGCCTTCGCGATGGTGCGGCTGATATTGGCCACCTCGATCGTATGGGTCAGGCGTGTGCGGAGATGGTCACCGGTTCCATTCAGAAATACCTGGGTCTTATACTCTAATCTGCGGAAAGCTCCCGAATGGATGACCCGGGCACGGTCACGCTGGTAATCGGTGCGGATATCGTGTTTATCCTCAGGAAAATCCCGGCCACGGGTCTCCCCGCTTTTTTGTGCAAACGCGGCGAGGGTATTATTTTCCAATTGCTCTTGCTGGAGGCGGGATTGAAACATGGCTGGCGAGGGGACGTAGAGAGAGAGAGTTAAGGTGTTTCGGGGGCGTAGGAACCCCAGTCGAACTTTGATCCGGAAAATTTCTTAATAGTCTCGGGAGAGATTTTGAGTGAACTGCCTTGGGGGTTTATGGTGCCCAGTGAAAAGGGGTTCCCGTAAATATCATTTCCATTTGATGTCGCCAATCGTGAATCGGGGGGAAGGTAAGGGACGATATCCTCCCATTTGATTTCGCTACCCCCGGCGGATTGTTTATCCATGGCAAATTGCGTAATGGATTTATCGATGATTTTACAATCCTCTTTGATGAGGTAGGCGATGGACTCCCCGCGGTTTACCATGAATTTCTGGAGGACAGAGTCACGATTCTCCCGGAGGACCGGGATAGGATAAAAATTCCCGGAGATAAAAAGGCCTTGGATAGCGATTTTATTACGGTAATAGGTGTCGGGATAGTCATTAAGGACTTTCTCAGCCATTTTAATGGCACGGTTAAACTCGGTATAACTTTGCTGGAAAACCTGGTAAAAGGATTCGTCGGATAATCTGTCTTTGGACTGGCTCTCGGCCTTGAATGCCGAATCAATATAATTAAAGGTAGTCAGGTAAGTCTGGGCAGCCGTATCGTAGAGGTCTTTGGCTTCAAACTCCTCACGGATGGAGTCATGCGGGTTTTGTTTGAGCTTACTAAACTCTGTGTTTAATAGCTCTAAGGATTTGTTTACTTGATAAGACTGATATCCGAGATAACAACAAATGCTCAAGAGGACAAAACAAACGAGGCTCAAGATGATGATGGGTTTATTTGATTCCATTTTGGGTTATTGTATTCTATAGCGGAAAAGGGGATATCACAACCAAAAGAAACAACAAGTTTTTGCAGGGGGATGAATTTATGTGTTTGCCAGAGCCTCGGATCAGGTTATAACTTTTGGCCTTTAATTAATCAAATTTATGGAATACGAAGTCATTATCGGACTGGAAGTCCACGTTCAACTCAAAACCAAATCAAAAATGTTCTGCGGCTGTAAGAATGAATACGGCGCCGCACCGAATACGCATACATGTCCTGTGTGTCTGGGGATGCCGGGGTCTTTACCTATGCCAAATAAGCGGGCACTCGAAATGACGGCCCTGACCGGGCTGATGCTTGATTGTCATATCGCCCCGGTGTGTAAATTTGACCGGAAACATTATTTTTATCCGGATATGCCGAAGGATTATCAGATCAGCCAGTATGATCTGCCGATCTGCTCACAAGGACACGTGGACCTCGTGAAGGAATGTTACCCAAAGGATGTCCAGAAAGAGGTGATGGAAACTAAGAAAGTCCGTCTGATCAGGATCCACCTTGAGGAAGATGTCGCAAAGTCATTCCACTTTGACACGACCAGTGGCATCGATTTTAACCGGGCGGGTACCCCTTTGATGGAAATCGTGACCGAGGCGGATATCAGCAGTCCCGAGGAAGCTTTTGCTTTCCTGAGCACTTTGCGTATGAATCTACTTTACGGGAAAGTCAGTGATGCGGACATGGAAAAGGGGCAGATGCGTTGCGACTGTAATATCTCCTTGCGGCCCAAAGGGGTCAAGGAATACGGGACAAAAATCGAAATCAAGAATATGAATACGATCAGTGGTGTCCGCCGTGCCTTGGCTTTCGAGATCAAACGCCAGACTGCCGGGTATGACAAGGGTGAGAAATTCGCCCAGGAAACCCGCCGTTGGGATGAGGAATCGGGGCAAACCATCCTCATGCGCGTGAAAGAGTCCGCCCACGATTACCGTTATTTTCCCGATCCTGACTTGATGCCGGTGGATTCATCCGCATTTATGGATAAAGTCCACGGCGAAATGCCCGAGCTTCCTGCCCAAAAACGGGTGCGTTACATGGACGACATTAAAGTCACCGACTATAATGCCGCCGTGCTTTCGGCTGATAAGTTTCTCGCGGAATATTTTGAAATCGCTGTGGACGGTGCAAAATCGACTAATACGGTTGCGAATTTTATTGTGAATGATTTGCTCCGTGACTTAGGCAATGAAGGTAAGGAAATCAAGGATTCCCCGATCCCCCCACAACATATTAATGACTTGGTCGCTTTGCTCGACGGGGCAAAGATTAATTCGCAACAAGCCAAAGAAATTTTTATCGAGATGTATCAAACAGGCGTGGATGCCTCTGCGATCGTGGCTAAGGACCCCGATAAATATAAACAAGTCGATTCCGGTGAGATTGAAGCCATGGTCGATGCGGCTATCGCGGCCAATCCAAATGCCGTGGCCGAGTACAAGAGTGGAAAAACCGGGGCGATTAATTTCCTCAAGGGTCAGGTCATGAAAGTCGCCAAAGGCAAGGCCAGTCCCACAGTCGTCGATGAAATGCTCAAATCCAAGCTAGGCTAAGGGCCAGGGGGGGGCAGAGAGTTTTTTTTCACCGCTGAGATTAGGAGACCGTGGAGGGGGGGCGATCCGCCCTCGGCTACATTTTTTTTAAAAGGATCGCTTCTCATGAGCAATTTGCCCCGAGCGACTGCCCGGGTTTCCCCGCCAGCATTGATTATTCATCGACTTGGCCTTGGGGCATTCCAGACGGCAGGGCCTTAGGTTTCGGGCAGGTGCTTCCCAGTGTGATGTGTTTACCGGTCGCGGAGGCGTCGAGGATCGACTGCATGATGTCCAGGGCGTGGAAACCCAGTTCACCAGACATACGTTGTGGACGGTTATTCCAGATAGCCTTGGCCATGTCCGCGACACCGATTCCGCGGAATCCGGGTTCGGCATGGAGATGAGGCATTTCCAGCCATTCCTTTTGCCCCGGACGCATGACTTTGACGGTGCCACCTGTGCCATTGGGGTCGGGAATAGACATGGAGCCCTCCGCCCCAAAAATCTCGATATTGGGCAGATTCCCGGCCCAGACATCAAAGGATGTGAGGAGGGTGACACAGGCACCGTTTTCAAAATCTAATATGGATGCGATATGGGTCGGGGTTTCGACTTTAAAGACTTTGCCTTTTTTGGGTTCGCTGGTGATCGTGCGGGTGGGGAAGGATGTCTGTGCGGATGAGGTGACCCTTTTGACCGGGCCGAGCAAATTAATCAAGGCATTGATGTAGTAAGGGCCCATGTCGAAAAGGGGGCCGCCACCGACTTCATAATAAAACTCAGGGGAGGGATGCCAGTTTTCGTGGCCATGGCATATCATGTGGGCCACACCACCGATGGGGCGTCCGATCCAGCCTTCATCGAGCAATTTGCGCGCGAGTTGTTGGCCCGGTCCGAGATAGGTGTCTGGGGCGCACCCGACACGGAGTCCTTTTTTCTTCGCGAGGTCGAGGACTTGTTGACCTTCTTCACGGTTCAGGGCAAAGGGTTTTTCACAGTAGGCATGTTTACCGGCTTCGAGGATTTTGAGGTTTACCGGGGCGTGTGCTTTAGGGATCGTCAGGTTGATGACGATTTCGATTTCTTTGTCGGCCAGCAATTCATCCACCGTGCAGACTTTGGGGATATTGTATTTCGCCGCTTTTTCCTTCGCACTGTCCATATTCATGTCCGCGCAGGCAGCCACCTCGATAAAGGGATAAAGTTTTAGTCCTTCAAAATAGGCTCCGCTGATATTGCCGGTGCCGATAATACCTATTTTCATTTTGTTTTCAGGTATGGATATGCTCATAAGTATATTTTGCCTTCATAGGAGTTTTGCCCTGAATGTCAATCCTGTGGCTATGGACATCTTCTAAACATGAATCCCTAGCCAGATGAAAAAGGTTTTATTCCTGAGCAGACCTCTTGTTGCAGGTGCTTCTGAGAGAAGGCGCGGATTTTTTTATTTTTTTGTCTAATTACAAGGTAAGATAGCAAGTATTACGACGCTTAGATTGCAGAAAGTCATTAATTTTATTGCGAATTTTGATTTGGATTCCTAGAAAGGGGTGGGGCTTCCGCCGGGCATTTTGTTTTCTAATCCGGCAGGAAGAAAAAAGCGTTTATTTTAAATTAATTGTCAGCGGGGGTTTCGTGTGAATGATACATCTTTTGTTTTTAGAAATATTTTTCAATTTAGGCTCCAATCAGCCATAGTGATCGTATTGTTTTTCTTTTGTTTGGGTTTTCCAGTCTCCGCGCAAACGACCAATGAGATTACCGGGGTATCGGTTATTACAAATGCAATTTATAAAATAGGGGATACTACCTCCAGTAATCTGCTGGTGATTACGAATAATGCCGGGCTTTCTGTGACAAATTCGGTTGGGGGAATCTCCGCAGTCATCGGGGATACGGTGGATGCATCAAACAATACCGTCATTGTAAATGGTTCAATCTGGACGAATCAAGGAAGGGTGATTGTAGGTAATCAGTCTGGAGCAAATCTTTTACAGATAGAAAATGGGGGAAGAGTCGAAGCTGGCAGTATGATTATTGGGAGTAATGTGAATAACTCGGTCGTATTAAACGGGGATACATCCTTACTTATTTTGACAAATGCGTCAGTCACTTCTTTTCTTGATGTGCGCTCCGGTGGATACCATCAAAATGGGGGGACGGCGATGATTGATTATCTAGTGTCTGACGCTCCGACTGGAGCTTTATTAGATCTTAATTACGGACGACTTGAGACAAAAAAGGGAGTGGACATCGTCGGTCAAAATATTGAAATAGGAAAAAGTATTGGAAAAGCTTTTCAATGGGATTTAGGGGGGGATTCAAATTCATTTTCCTTATCCAGTCTTAATGTCGCCACTGCTAATAATGCCACCGGACTTATTCAAACGGTTAACAACGGCCGATTCACATCATTTGTGGTGACGAATGGATTAGCGATTGGGACCAATGGTGGATACGGGGTGGTGAACCTTGGGGATATGAGGGGGAGTAATGTGACCGTAGGATTAATGTATGATGGTGGAGGGATGTTTGGGACAGAG
>JAWXBN010000105.1 GCA_034440155.1 Verrucomicrobiota bacterium
CTATCATATGATTTTTTGTCAGCCATTTCTCGCATTGGGAGTCGAGGTCATCTTCTGGGTGGTCCTCGGGCTGATTTATTTTGGGCAATTTATTTTCAAAAAAATTTCCGCAGCAAACGAAAATCGGGCTCTTGAAGAAGAATCCAACAAAACAAGAAGGTTTAATGACCCGGCACAATCCGGTCAGCCGACGTATCCGCAGTCAAATAACCAAGCACCCCAGAAAACTTATCAGCCAGCCCAACAAAAGTCTCCTGAGGATGAACTCCGGAAATTTCTGGAAGCTCTCGGTTTACCCGTCGATAACACAAGCTCCCCTACATTTCCTGAGCAGGAACACACTTTCTCACCTCCCCCAGCCCCGCAGCCTAAACCAACACAAGATGTATTTCCCCGGCTGAATCCTCCAACTCCAGCCTCTTCGCCTGTGCCTCTAGAAATGGATGAGGAAGAATATACTGATGTCGAACTCCTGCCGACAGTCGTCAGTGCTGCCAACCAGAGCTGTTTCCAGACAAAAATCGAATTAAAATCTGCTGACTTAATGTCAACCGTGGACCAATCCACTCACTACATGTCCCAGAACGAGACTTCTAACGAGGCCTATGCATTGGATGCCCATGCAGCCCGAAGGAATAAAACAATTTCATTAAACCCCCTGCGCAAATTGCTCGCTGACCCTGTAAAACTCAAACAGGCCGTTATCATGCGCGAAATCCTCGGCACTCCCAAGGGTTTAGAACCCTAACATCGCCTTGATTTGTGGTATATTTCCGCGGTTATTATCGATCAGAAAAGCTTTCATTCCAGCATTGATCGCCCCCTCATAATCTTCGCGCCTGCTGTCGCCAATATGCAAGATATCCCCCGGGTTAAGGCATAATTCAACTGAGGCAAATTGAAAAATCACAGGATCAGGCTTTTCTACGCCCACATCACAAGAAATAATGAGCTGATCAAAAAGGGGCTCCAATTCCAAAACCTTCAGGATCGGTTTCAGGCGTTCGTCCCAATTCGAGAGTACAGCCGTTTTAACCCCCTTGTCCCGGCAGAGCATCAGGATATCGAGTATCCTGGGGCAAACTGTCCAATGTTCCTTTTTGAGAAACTCACCGTAAACCATTGAGAAATATTCATCAAAAATATCCCCCTGATCAAATGGTGCAAATTGCGCGGATGTAATGAGTACGGTACGGACCAGATTTCGCCACCACTCCTTCGATGAACTCGTCAATGGAGTGCCATTGACATTGACGGGGGCGACCGACTTGAATACTTTTTTGAAGGACTCATCTAATCCAACCGCATCCAAGGTGATTCCCATACGCAGGGCCACGCCTGCATAAATCTCCCCCACAGGTTTTGAGGGGTATATCAGGGTACCTCCCGCATCGAAGGTAATGGCTTTTATCGACATGCGTTTATACTAGAGCTTTTCATTAAGTTCTAAATTATCTTTATGAGGGAGAACCCCCAGCTTCCAAAGGGCTTCACCGGCTAAAAAGAGGGAACCGCAGATAATGACCGGTTCTGACGCTGTTTTTTCCAAGCATTCACCTACTGAAGCAATTTGCTCGACCTTGATAGTCTCCGATTTGTTATTGAGATAATCCACAATGATCTCGGGGGATTCAGTCCTTCCGCTCTGGACGGGCAAAATCAAAAACTTTTTAGCCAAGGGAATCAGCTCATCCAAAATGGCTTTCCATTGTTTATCCTTGAGCACCCCGAAACATATCGTCCATTTTTGGCCGTTATACATTTTATTTAAAGCACTGGCGAGTGTTTGGGCGGCGGGGAGGTTGTGACACCCATCAATAATCAAGGGGGGATCTTCTCGAAGGATACTCATCCTGCCCGGCCACTGGACATTTTTGAGACCTTGAATGATTTTACCATCCGGGACCCGCACACCTTTGACTTTCAGGCAATCAATGGTTTTTAGTGCAATTTGCGCATTAACCTGCTGAAAATCTCCGGCTAGCCCGAGGTCATAATCCGTTTTATAGTTCCCCGCCTCATAAAGCGGACTCATTTCATCGCGGCATTTTTCGATAATTACAGTCTTTGCCTCGATAGACATGGGCCCGATCACACACGGCACACCGAGTTTGATAATCCCGGCTTTTTCTGCTGCAATCAGCTCAAGAGTCCCACCAAGATAGGCCATGTGATCAAATCCGATCGAGGTAATGACCGAAACCATCGGATTTACAAGATTCGTCGCATCCAGGCGTCCACCCATTCCGGTTTCCCAAAGGACAAAATCTACTTTTTCACGGGCAAAATGTTCTAATGCCATCGCTGTGATGAATTCAAAAAATGTGGGAAACCTCCCGCCATTTTCTTTCTCAAGGGATTTGGCCGCCACCATCACCCTGTTAGCTAACTGAACAATTTGCTCTTGGGTGGCGTAACCACGGTCAATCTGGAAACGTTCTGCAAATGAAACGAGGTGGGGGGAAGTGAAAAGCCCCGTGTGGTAACCCGACTCGCGTAAAATGGCCTCCAGCATGGCCGCTACGGAACCTTTTCCATTGGTTCCCGCAATATGGATGAATTTTAACCTGCCCGCGGGACAATCCAGCAATTCATTAAGCCGGATAATATTTTCCAGTCCCAGCTTTGTGCCGAATTGCCTGAGCTGGAAAAGGAATTGGATAGTTTGTTGGTAGGATTGAAACAAGCTGGGGGGGGTCCAATAAAGGTTATTCCTCGATGTCGCCAAAACCCATATAGGAGAAAACGAGGTTAAGGGTTTTCCTCATTTGTAACCGCGGCACGATCATGTCGATCAGGCCACGTTCTGTCAGAAATTCCGCTGTTTGAAAACCTTTGGGCAGATCCTGATGAGTGGTCTCCTTGATCACGCGTGGTCCGGCAAAACCCACCATAGCCTTGGGTTCGGCAATGATCAGGTCTCCGAGGGAAGCATAACTGGCCATGACCCCGGCGGTCGTGGGATTAGTCAGGACGGAAATGTAAGGAAGATGGACCTCTGCATGACGAGCCAAAGCAGCGCTCGTCTTCGCCATTTGCATCAAGCTAAGCATCCCTTCATACATGCGGGCCCCACCGGAAGCACTAATAATGACTACCGGACATTTTGCTTTTGTCGCCGCCTCGATGGCCCGTGTGATTTTCTCCCCGACGACAGAACCCATACTGGCCGCCAAGAATGAAAAGTCCATGACCGCAAGATATAATTTTTGACCGTTGATTTCAGCATGGCCACTGATGACGGCATCTTTAAGGCCTGTCTTCTTCTGGTACTCGATGAGTTTATCCTTGTAGGCGGCGACACCCGTGAATTTCAGGGTGTCCTTAGAAACCATGTTTTCATCGATCTCGACAAAGGAACCTTCATCGACCATGGATTGTATCCGTTCGCGCGCCCCGATGCTATTATGATGCCCGCATTTCGGGCAAATCTCTGCATTTAGGGCGAGTTCCCGTGTATAATTAATCTCCCCGCAGGCTGTGCATTTCTCCCAGAGACCTTCAGGAATATCGCGTTTTTTGGTTTGTCCGGATGAGTAAGTGGGCTTTTCAAAATTCGTTATTTTATCGGATTCAGTTGTCATATCAGTTTTTTTTATCCTCTTGCTATAGTCAAGACATGTACATCAGTGGCTCCACCCTGCTTTAAGAGTTGGGCGCATTCACTGGCGGTGGCACCAGTGGTGAGCACATCATCCACGAGCAAGAGCTTGAGTCCACGGACTTTTGCCTTGGGAGAGAGTTTGAAGGTCTGCTTGAGGTTTGTGAAGCGTTTTCGTCGATTGAATGTTGTTTGTGTCGAGGTGTCCTTATCACGGAAAAGACAGGATAAATAGTTAATTTTAACCTCCAGCGCGAGGGCCCGTGCCAAAATCTCGGCCTGATTAAAACCACGCTCCCTCCATTTCCGGGGGTGGATCGGTACCGGGACTATCCCGTCAAAGGCATAATCCGCATAGTGATACAAATAGGCTTCACCCATCCATTTGCAGAGCAAATTGCGCAGCCAGAGCTGTTCCCCGTATTTAAACTTGTGGATTAACTCCCTGACCACCCCTTCGGTTTTTGCATAGGCACGGGCTGAATCAAAATGAAGGTCAAGTTTAGCGCAATTTGCACACTGGCGGGGGTTACTCATCGCCCCTTGGTAAGGCTTACCGCACCTCAAGCAAACGGGGGAAGTCACCCGGACGACCCCGGTTAATTCTTTTTCATCCACCCACAATCCATTAGATGAGTCCAAAGGCCTCCCTGAAATCGAGCAATTTACGGGATAAACCAAACCGAGGGCGGTTTCAATAATCTGCTGGAGATTTTTGACGGGATTCATAGATTATTAGTCCTGTCAAAAGGATGACCAACATGATAAGCCCATAGAGGCCATCATAAAGTCCATTCCCGTACAGACGGGGGTCTAATGCCTTTGAGTTATCAGTCAGTAGCCCCATCGTCTTGAGCATAAAAACCCAACCAGCATGGAGCCCGATGGAGAAATACAGGGATTTTTTCTTTAAAAAGGCATACCCTAAAATAAGCCCGGCCAAAAGGAGTGCGGAAAACTGGTAAATAATCGCTGTCGGATCGGCAAAGGCCCTAAAGCTTTCTGGAATGAGCATGAAACCGGAATACCACTCGACCTCCACACTCCCAAAATCAGCACTCGGTTTCAAAAAATGAACCGCCGCAAAGAATAAGCTGCCTGATACGAGTGCCGGCCAAAAAGCGAACGTCTTACGTAAACGGGAAAGGATGATTCCGCGAAAAAAGATTTCCTCCAAACCGGCCACTATGATGGCCGTAAAAACAAAGCGGATCAGATAAGACCAGTTAGGATCTGCGCGAAAATGCCTTGCTCCGGTAAAATAATAAACTGCTCCGAGGCATAATATACTCGCCATCCCTAATAATATTCCCCCAAAAAAACGGCGGCCACGCCCATACTCAGCACTCAATCCAATGTCCGTCCAATTCACCCCGAGCTTTGCTAGGAATGGAATCATCAAAATCAACGCGGATACCATGATCGTCCTGCGGAAGTAGCGGGAAAAATCCTGTTCCTGCAGCCAGTACACCAAGTTATTATCGATGGATAAAGCTTGGACAAAGTTATAGACCAGAGGGGAAATAACAGCCCCTATAAAGGCCACAGCAAAGATATATAAAAATATCAGCTTAAAAGTTCTCACAAAGAGAGATTTTCAAGATTGATGGATGAAAAGCAAGCTCTTCATTCACTATTTTAGAGGGGTAACTTTACATCGATGTGTAAGTCGCGCAGTTGCCGCGGTTCCACATCAGCCGGTGACTGCGACATCAAGTCTTGTCCTCTTTGGTTTTTCGGAAAAGCGATGACATCCCGGATACTAGTGGTGCCGCAGAGGATGGCGACTAAACGATCCAGTCCCAAGGCGATTCCCCCATGAGGGGGTGCCCCGTACCGAAATGCCCGGATCATATAACCAAAACGGCTTTCCGCGACATCTTTGGGGATTTTCAGGATATCCTCGAAAAGTTTCTTTTGGATATCCGGTTGGTGTATGCGGATGCTCCCACCCCCGAGCTCGACACCATTGAGGACAATATCATAATGTTGACCGCGCACTTTGAGTGGTTCACTCTCCAAAAGGGGGATATCCTCTACTAAGGGAGATGTGAAGGGATGGTGGCTAGAGATATAACGCTGTGTTTCCTTGTCAAAAGTTAACAAGGGAAAATCAATGACCCAATGAAAATCGTATTGTTCGGGATCAATGACTATTTTTCCCAGGCCTTGGAGGTATTCCCCACAACGCAAGCGGATTTTGCCCAGAACCTCACAGGCATCGAGCCATTGTCCGGCTGAGAATAAAATCAAATCACCTTCTTCAATATTGAGTTTTTCTTGTAACGCCTTCTTTTCGGCATCAGAGAAAAATTTTACAATCGGGGATTTCCATTCACCATTCTCGATCTTGATAAAGGCCAGCCCCTTGGCTCCTGCTGCTTTCGCCAAGTTCGTTAACTCATCAAGCTGGCCTGTCGTAATCACAGCGAATGCCTTGGCATTGATCGCTTTAATCACTCCGCCGTCCTGGATCACACTGGCAAAAACCTTGAACTGGCTCTGGCGGAAGACCTCAGTCAGGTCGTTTAACTTCAAGTCAAAACGTCGATCCGGTTTATCAATCCCGTAAGTGTCAATGGCCTCCCGGAATGAAATACGGGGAAATGGGGTAGGAATATCCATACCTTTTGTCGCTTTCCATACCTGTTTCAGGAGTCCTTCGATTAAGGCGTAGATATCTTCGCGCGTGATAAAAGACATCTCCAAGTCGATCTGGGTGAATTCGGGCTGGCGATCCGCACGCAAATCCTCATCACGAAAACAACGGGCGATCTGGAAATACTTTTCAACCCCGCTCACCATCAATAACTGCTTGAATTGTTGAGGTGACTGCGGCAACGCATAAAATTTCCCGGGATTCGCACGGGAAGGAACCAAATATTCACGGGCTCCTTCAGGTGTGCTTTTGAAAAGTATCGGAGTTTCGACCTCAAGAAACCCTTGGTCATTAAAATAATTCCTTGTGGCCAAAACAGCCTTATGCCGGGTCTTAAGATTATCCAGCATCGGACGTCGGCGCAGATCAAGATAACGGTAGGTCAACCGGAGGTCTTCATTGGCGGGCTCACGATCCAGTGGAAAGGGTGGTGTCTCGGATTTATTCAGTATTTCAAGCTGGCTGACGACCAGTTCGATTTCGCCCGAGGCCATTTTCAGGTTTTCAGTGCCCGCAGGACGTTTTTGAATGAGTCCTGTGACTTTAATCACATCTTCTGTCCGGAGATGTTCAGCCACACTAAACATTTCCTGATCCTGGGGATTAAAAATAATTTGTACCAACCCATCCCGGTCCCGGAGATCGGCAAAAATGACACCACCAAGATCACGACGGACATCCACCCACCCTGAAAGGGTCACCGTTTGGCCAATAAAACCGTTATTTAATTCACAAAGTTGATTCGTTCTAAACATAGTTATCCTCTTGAAACAAAGGATAGTACGCTAGGAAGTTGTGCCGAGGATGGCAAGTGCGGAATGGAGTTTTTTCGAGGAGCAGTCCCCTCAATATGCTATTTCCAACTCTTGGCAAACTGCGTCAGGTTGGCGCTTGAATTAGTAACCATCCATATAGCCACGCTATTTGTCAGAGATCCACCAGTCAGTCCAGTATTGTAGGGCGCAGGAATCGTTACGACTCCTGTGTAATTTGTGTCGAGCTGTATCTGATAAGGATTACCTCCTTTACCCATAAACGGATCATAATAGGCACCATTGGAAATACGACTCTGTTGAAAGTCAAAAAACCTGATTCGTTTTGGGTTTTCATAACCCGCAGTTGGATCATCATTACCCGACAGCATGGCGACCACATTAGATGATGTATTCGTCACCACCCCTGAAGGAAATACCCCGTATTCATTTTCATACATCTTGAATGCTGTGACCAGCCCGTTGCATTCCACGTTAGCCTGTGCTCGGCGTGCGGAATTTTTCACCCCGGTGACGACAGGGAATAACATTCCCATGAGGACGGCGATAATGACGACAACCGTCAGTATTTCAATCAAGGTCATGCCTTGAGTTTTGGATATTATATTCTGGGATTTCATTTTTTACTTTCCTCCTCGAGACGCTCACTGAGCCATTGTTTTATCATACTCTGATAGTTCAGGTAACGCAAGCGGGCGAGCCGCTTGATTTTGGATAACATCCGCGGATCCATCCGCAATGTAATGGTTGTTGATTCGGTATTATCGGTATTCACCAAGGACGAACTCAATAAAGACACATCTAACCCGTGGGAAAACCAATAAGCCGACTCCTCCATATCATTCGCTGGGATCGGGATGTCACGCCAGTCTTTAACGATTGCTTCCATTTTGCTTTCGCCACTCATTAACGTCCGTCTCCTTCCAAGGACTGTTTAGTCTTGCGCCTATAAAAGAGAGACTCATGCTCCATCATTAGCCTGCTGGAGATGATCTGGACACTTTTCCCGTTGGAACGGTAAACACTAAAAATCAGCCCCCCGTTACCGGCTTGGCCTAGGCTGAAATACCTTGTTTGATTCGCATACACCTGGATCTCAGGGAGGAATTTCAAACCAAAGGGATCTTCAAAAGACTCCTCCACATCCTGTTTCGAAATATCAGGATGGACGGCACATTCGATTCTCCAGTCAAATTCCATAATAAATCAGTGGCGCCAGTTTGTAATCCATGTGGCGATACCCGTGGGATTTGCAGCACCAACTGAATTTGTGTAACTCGTTTGATTGTTTGGCATCACGGGACTGCCCGAACCCGCCGTACTCCAGAGATCAAAACCAGACAGGTTATTACTTCCCGTGCATTGATAACCATACGGGTTACCGTAAGGATCAACCAAGCTATTGGTCCCGCCCGCCCCATTGGTCGTATACTGTCCTGATTTGAACTGGGCGATCGGACGGGTTCCATTGCCATTATTCCTTGCTGCACCCAAGTAAAAGAAGAGATTATTTAAACTCGAAAAACTATTTGTGGGATAATCACCTTCTTCATTCTTGTAACGTTCCAGCTGTAACTCGATAAATTTTATCTCGGTAGTCGTCCTGTCCCGAATGGCTTTGTTATTGGCATATCCGATGACCCCGATGGTAATACCAGCCAGAATCAAGATAATGGATATGACCGCCAATATCTCAATCAAAGTGAATGAAGCCAGGGGATTTTCTTTAGGTGGTATATTTCGAATCGGGTCTTCCATATTAACTTACCCTGATGTCAGGTTATTGATGATTCCGATGAGGGGCATAAACATTCCAATGACAATGGTCCCGACGACTAAAGCCAAAAATACGATCAAAATAGGCTCGATCAATGAAGTCAGACCGACGATGGCATTATCCACCTCATCCTCGAAATTATCCGCGATTTTTGCCAGCATCTCGGGTAATTGCCCGGTTTCTTCACCGACCTCAATCATACTGATGACCATGGGAGGGAAGACTCCGGAGGCCTCCAAAGGCGCAACAATGGACTCACCTTCTTTGACACTATCATGGACTTTAGTGATCGCTTCAGAGACGATTACATTCCCCGCCGTATCACGCGTAATATTTAATGCCTGTAAAATCGGAACACCACTGGTGACGAGTGTCCCTAACGTGCGGGTAAAACGGGCAATCGATGTTTTCCTGGTTAAATCACCAAAAATAGGGGCTTTTAATAAGAATTTATCGATAGCCTTCCGGCCGGCGGGTATCTTTGAAATGATTTTATAAGCAATGATGATCACAGCCACAAACACAACCAGAATGATGAATTGGTTTTTAACAAATTCACTGACCCCGAGAACAATTTCCGTAATCAACGGCATGGGTTTACCCGGCATGAGTTCCTCGAAAATCTGGCGGAACTTTGGGACAATAAACACCAACAGAAATCCCATGATGATAATCGCAATCGCAAGCACCGCCACCGGGTAAAACATCGCTCCCTTGATCTTGCGTTTAATCTTTTCGGCTTTCTCCATGAAATCAGCCAGCCTGGTTAATGTGACTTCGAGCACACCCCCGAGTTCCCCGGCCTTTACCATATTCACATAGAGCTTATTAAATACCTTGGGGAAGTTTTGAACCGATTCAGAAAATGTATTCCCCCCTTCCACAGAATCCGCCATTTTACGGATAATCGATTTGAGTGCAGGAGTCCGTTCTTGTTTATGTAATACATTCAAGCTGCGAAGAAGAGGAATGCCAGCAGCATTTAGTGTCGCTAACTGTCTTGTAAACGAAGATAATACCGCTGGTTTAACTGATCCACCGGATATCGATTTTCCAGCTCCGGGCAGCTTGAAATTAAAATTCATTCCGGACCCCTTACCCTTGGCCTTGCCCCCCTTACCATCACCTAAAACGACACCTGTCGGAAAAAGCCCCTGTTTTCTCAGCTCATTAAGGACATCATTTTCATTTTCAGATTCGATAACCCCCTTAACTTCCTTTCCTCGGGAATCCATTGCCGTATAAGAAAACTTCGCCATATATTTATAATTTCCAGAATAATTAGAAAAATTGCAATTAAAAACCTATAATAAAAAATTTACCTTTTAATCCAAAAAATACGGTTAAAACTACATAAGTTATTTATAATCAAGGTATTAATGAGTATTCTCTCCTCCAGTAAACAGACTCTTGAATTTTTCGGTATCACGTAAATTCTTCAAGTCCGGATCACTTTTCATCCAATCCCAATCATTATATCCTAGTTTGATCGCTTTGATCAGGCTTTTGATTGCCTTTTGATTTTCACGGAGAAGGGCGTAACTACAAGCAAGATTATACTGGATCATGGAATCATCGGGGAGGAGACGCGCCAGTTTACGGTCGATCTCCAGGCTCTTTTCATGGTCCCCGGTTTTGGTATATAAGTCACCCATGACTTTTAAAAGCTCGACATCTTTGGGCGTACGGTGCATTAGCCCTTCGTAAAACGCCAATTGCACTTTAATATCACTTTTAGTTTCATTCTTTGGCATGGAAAAAAGTTTGATGGAATGCGTCGGAAACGTCAAGACCCGTGAATAACTTACTGTCTTTTATTCGCCCCCGGATACTCTTTTTTTCATGATGAGTCGGTTTCCGTTATTCTCGCCTGACTGCACTAACTGCACCTCATCCATGACTGACGTGATCAGATATACCCCTAATCCACCCGGGCGTATATCATCGATATCCCGGGATTTGAATTTCGCCGGATCCACGCAGGTGGCATCATCCTCGATTTCAAAGAAGCAGGAGTCCCCTTCTTTATGGATAAAAAGACGTATTTCATTCCCATCACATTCGCCGTATCCATGCCGGTAAACATTTGTCACCGCCTCATCCAAGGCCAATACGATCTGGCCCACTGCCATCTCGTCAAACCCCGCGCATGCGGCTGAGCGCCTCACAAACTCACGGATGCCTGCAAATTGCGCAGGCTCACAGGGCACGGCAAACCGGCGGCCCTTTTCTAAGGTTTCATTAGCCCTCGTAATAAAAACGGTCAGGTCGTCGTGCTGGGGTGCTTTCCCCGAGAATCGTTTTAATTCCTTATCGATTAAATCGATCATCGCTTTCGCGCAAAATGCCTTATCGGGCAGCAGTCCCATGATTTTTTCAAGGCCAAACTCCTCGCTCTGTTCATTACGGGACTCCGGTAATCCGTCTGAATAAAAGATCAAAGATTCACCCGGCCTGATCGTCACCGTCGTCTGCGGATACACTGAGCCGGACAGTACCCCTAAAGGAATGCCCGACTCTGTTTTTACCAGTGTCGCAGTCTCGGACGTGACAAGAAGCGGATCGTGATGTCCGGCATTTGCTAATGTGATTTGATTAAGGGCGCGGTGATAAAATGCACAAATAGCCGTAACAAAAAGCCCGTTTGTGCGTTGCTCCGAGAAAGCTTCATTTGTCGATTCCAAAACCTCTTGAGGAGTTTTACAATAACGGGATAGCATCCTGATTTGTGTGAGTGTCTGCGCCATCAGGAGGGAGGCCGGCACCCCTTTACCCGACACGTCCCCGATCACCGCACAAATAACATCCTCATTAATCTCGAAAAAATCATAAAAATCCCCACCCACAGCCCGTGCGGATTCATACAAAACAGCCACCTCACAGAAGGCACCGGAATATAATTTATCCGGTAAAAAATTTGCCTGGATGTCACTGGCGACTTGCAGCTCCTGTTGCGTGCGCAAATTGCTCATTTCGGCTTCTTTGAGCCGGGCGTTCTCGATAGCCGTGGCCACTATCTTTGCGTATCCCTCAAAAACCGGCAGCTCATATTCATCAAAAAAATCTTTTTCCCCGGGGTTCAAAGCCTGGATGACCCCGATACATTTCCCGTGTGAAATCAATGGGGCAGTCAAAAGCGAGCGCGTTACAAACCCCGTTTTTTTGTCGGCGTCCTTATAAAAACGCGGGTCATTCTGACAATCCTTGACCAAGACCGATTGGTGATGCTCATAACTCCATCCGGACACCCCTTTGCCTTTAGGGATGCGGAGCACTCCGACCTGACCAGTAATGGTTTTCTGGACTGATGTGGCACGCATGATCAATCCGCCGCCTTCAGAGTCTTCAAGCCAGAGGGTCGAGGCCTCGGCACCGATCACCTTTTTAGCGATATCCAAGACCTTTTGGAGTAATGTCTCGAAATTTTCTTCGCTATTGATGATCCCGCTAATCTCGACCAACCCCCGATAGGCATCCCTTTCCCACGTAACCTGATTCAAAATATCCGGTGCGACTTTTTGAGGATTACCTATCATGATCTTTATCCGTTATTAACGTTTAGGGATACTTCCGGATTTCACCTGATTTTTATCAACCGGAGTGGAATCCGACGGTACTTGGTTTGGAAATGCAGGTAAAAGCATTTTCCAAGGGCGCTCGGCAAGCATCCGACTGAGGTATTTGAGGTTTACCGAGGCATTCTCGAGGTTTTTGAGTAAATCCCTCAGGTTTTGTTCATTATTCCCGATGACCCCGTTTGCTTTACCCACCAACCCATCGGCTTGCGTTGTTAATTTGTCAGCATTACCAATGAGTTTATCCAAACCTGTAATGATCCCGGGCAAGTCTTGATTCACCTGTGCCGTGATGACCGAAATATTTTTCAGGGAATCATCCAGTGTTTTGACCGTCGCCTGAGTATCCGCCAGCATTTGATCAAGGGAAATAGGATCTCTTCCTGTCATGACATCGGCCACTGTTGCTTGTCCTGCATCATAATTCCCCGGAGATATCTCGAGATACTTTTCACTGAGCAATCCGGCAGCGGTAATGGAACCGGTGGAGTCTTTGGGAATAAAAATATTTTTATTGATCCTAGCGGTTACCTCGACACGTTTGACCTTAAATCCCGAAGCACGCAGCTCATCGGCGGTCAGCAGCCTGACACTCACGACTTTGCCCGCGTGGACACCCGACACCCGCACTGGAGCCCCGTCATCTAAGGAATTTGCAAAGTCAAAAGAAAATCGGACATCCTGTTGCGGTTCGGAGGTCACCTGCCCGATCACGTATATGCCGCAGACCACGATCATAAATGCGATAATTGTCAGAACGCCTGATTTGATTAAATTCAGTTTTGTCTTTTCCATAAATTTTTAGTCTCCCAACATCGATTTTAAATAATTATCACTGGACTGCCGGAAAGGAATCGGCCCGTCGGCCTCACCATTGACGAATTGTTTCATAATCGGGCTCGTCCCGTCATTCATCATCTGGCGGATCTCATCGGGCGAACCTTGCGCGATCACCTTACCTTTGTGAAGCATGATCATCACGTCACCAATCCGGAAAGCACTGGCCATGTCATGGGTCACCACTACAGCCGTCATGCCGAGCTTTTTACACAAATCACGGGTGAGCTCGTCGACAACAGCCGTCATGATCGGATCCAAGCCTGCTGTGGGCTCATCACAGAAGAGTAATTGGGGGTCTAATGCGATGGCACGTGCCAAGCCGACCCGTTTTTTCATTCCCCCGGATATTTCACTGGGCAGGAGGTTTTCGAATCCGGTCAACCCCACCATTTCAAGTTTCATCTTTACCACGATATCCACCACATTCGCGTCAAGGTCACCATGCTCGAGCAAAGGTAATGCGATATTTTCGCCGACGGTCATCGAGTTAAAAAGGGCTGCACTCTGGAAAAGGATGCCAAATTTTTTCCGGATCAAGTTAAATTCATTTTCGGATATCTGATTAATATCTTTGCCGAAGAGCCTGATCGATCCGGAATTAGGTTTGTGGCTACCGATCAAATGTTTCAAGAGGGTAGACTTTCCACAGCCACTGCCCCCCATGATAATCACGATTTTGCCGCGCGGCACTTTCAGGTTGATCCCGTCAAGCACACGGCGGCCGCTGAACTCTTTAACGAGCCCGTCGACTTCGATCATGTATTCAGGTTGACTCATGTTAGAATGAAATTAATACGGCTGTTAATACGGCATTAGCGACAATAATCGCCACCACTGACATGACCACGCTATTGGTTGTCGCTTTCCCGACACCTTCCGATCCTCCCTCCACCTCAAAAGCATAATAACAGCTTATTGTGACGATCAGAATCCCAAAAACAAAACTTTTGATCACCCCGGTCAGTACATCAATAATCTCCAAACGCTGGATAGCAGATTCAAAGAAAATATTCGACGGGATATGGAAGGCCCAATCGGCATAAAGCATCCCGGACAGACATCCGACAAAACTACCAATAACCGTTAAGACAGGATTCATCAAAATCATGGCCAAAAGCCGCGGGGAAATCAGAAAACGAACAGGATTGATCGCCATGGTCTTTAAGGCTTCGATCTCTTCGGAGACTTTCATGCTCCCTAGCTCCGCTGCCATTGCAGACCCACATCGGGCAATCACAACACATCCCACGATCAATGGCCCCATTTGGCGTAATATAGAGACACAAACGATACTTGAGAGTAAATCCACGGTCCCGATTTTCACCAGCTCCCGAGCACTCTCCATGGACAGGATCAACCCGATAAAAAACATAATCAACACCACCACCCCGAGCGAACGCACACCAAACTCATTCATCTGGAAAAAGACATTGCGCCAGCTGAGTTTATGCCCTTTGAAAGGTGCCAGAAAAGTCCAATAAAACGCCTGCATCAGGAGATTCGAGTAGCTCCCCAGCTTTTCCAGCGCGTATAATATTTTTTCTTTCACCCGTTTGCTTATTTGAAGGATTCTAATGCCCCTGCCTCATCTAAGAAAATGGTGAATACAGAATCCAAACGGGCAATCTCAAAGACATTTTTCACCACGGGAGCCAACCCACAGAGTACGAGTCGGCCTTGGAATTTCCGGCTGCGTTGGAAAACATCGATCACCGTCGCCAGCCCGGAACTGGCTATATAGGTGGCCTCATTAAAATTCACTACGATTTGTTTCGCCTGTTTTTTGATCAATTGATCAAAAAGAGCACGCGCTTTGGGAGCGTTTGCCAAATCGAATTCACCCGAGACATCGATGATGTGAACCCCATTTTCTTCCCTGAAAGATATTTCCATAGGCCTTCCTTCATAAAGAACCGGTTATTATGGAACAAGCTTTTTTACGAAAAATAAAATGATCATTCTGGGGAATCTTATTATCTAAGAATCCTCAAATGGGCTTCAGCCGGCCCCGTGTCCCGTGATATGGGGCTATGGCTTGGTCAGGGGTGCCCGAATCCATCGCAGTCTAACCCTTATCATTGACCCATTTAGTCAGTCCCGAAGTAATGACTTTTTAATTGGATAAAATACCCGCTTTCCTCGAGTTTGAGGAGGGCGTGGTTAATATCGCGCCTGAGCGGACTGCCTGTGGGTAATGCAAACCCGTATTTTTCAATATTAAATACAGGCCCGACTTCGCCAATCGGTAATTCCGGATGACTATTATCATAATACTGGAGGAGCGGGGCATCATCGATAATGGCATTAACCCGTTTTTTTACGAGTGCGTTGACTGCCGAGGGTAAATCCTTGAAACTCACAGTCTCCAGATGACGCTCAGCGCAATACAACTCACCCGGACTGCCTTGGATTACACCGATTACTTTTCCTCCCAAGTCATTGGGGCCATTAATTTCATTTCGGAGAGTATTTGCCGTCATGACACTGGTAATCGAGGAAGTGATATAAGCAATAATCGCCACCCCACAAGCCAGCCATATCCCCGCGACCACCCTCCCCATCGGCCCAGGAATCCCCTTGTGATTACTTTTTCCTGTCATGGTCACCGACATCACGTGGTAAAAGGAATCGGCCAGTCCATGTGTCCATTCAGGGGTAAACTCCTTGTCATAATGCCTCTGGACAAGTGTAAAAATAATGGTGCCCAATAGAACAATGACTAATCCCACAGCAAACACCTTCAAATGACCTCCCTCGATTAAGCCATTCCAGAGCTTCTTGAATGTTTGATTTTTATTATTATTAATCATGACCCGTAATCCGGCATCAAAAAATGGATGACTAAAATCCACTTCCTTCATCCTTTGGCTTGTGATGGCCATATCACTCAGGGCGACATCGATTTCTCTTTTACTAATGGCCTCTAAAAGCTCAGCCACGTCATCAAATTTACGGTAAGTAAATGTGATTTTTATTTCTGCGGCCACCCGTTCCCAGAGCTCAATAGCAAATCCACTATATTCGCCGTTTAAATCAATAATAACAAAAGGCGAATCCGCACAGACGCCTACGACTAGCGGTTTATTGCCCACCGGCACTGGATTGTCATTTGACGCAGCCCCGTGCAGAACCGGCGAGAAAACCAGACACAGAATCAGGAATGATGAGAATTTCTTTAACATTACCATTTTCTACCCCTTGAGTGATTAACCCGCTAAAATTTCAGTCAGTTCAAATTCCCTTTTCACCAAAGCCCCGATTTCTTGGAGGATCTCAAGATCCTCGGCAGAAAAACTCCGCGGCTCTATGTCCATGATACAAATCGTGGCTACGGGATATCCGCTATCCAGGATGATCGGTGCCCCGGCATAAAACCTCACCTTCGGAGCATGTGCCACCAGCGGATTCTGGGCGAAACGCTCATCTTCAAGAGTATTAGGCACGATCAAGGGTTTCATAAAAAGAATCGGGTATTGGCAAAAGGATATATCCCTCGGCGTTTGTGTCACCGCCAAACCCTGTACGGATTTAAACCACTGCCGGTCAGCCTCGACCATTGAGATATAGGCGATGGGCACTTTGAATATCAACTGTGTCAGATTCACTAACCTGTCGAAACGCTCTTCAGGGGGGGTATCAAGCAAGTGCAATTTGCGCAGGGCTTCTAACCGTTTTCCTTCATCATAAGGGGGAGTGGGTAATGGCATGGTAGCGAGACTAACCCAATGCACCCCTTCATGACAAGTCTCTAAAGGGACTCTAAAATATCCCGTTTTCAATATCGAAAACTTCCACCTCACCCTTACCTTTTAGCGTGACCATCCCTCGGGAATGGCTCTTGACCATATGCCTGACCTGTCCGGCAAATTCCCCGCTGGCCGTGATATGATCCGCCTCACTGGCACTCTCCAGTCGCGCCGCCATATTCACCGTATCACCCCAGACGTCGAAGATAAATTTCTTACTTCCCACTACCCCTGCGGCAATCGGCCCGATATGCAAACCGACTTTGAGTTTCCAGTATTTCTCCCCCGCCTCTTCTTTTTCTTTATGGCGGGAACGGATAAACTCCCTCATTTCCAAAGCACACCGGACCGCATTCATCGCACCCTGCATTCCGCACACACCAAAATCGGAAACCGCCATGTACCCGTCCCCGATTGTCTTGAGTTTTTCAATCTCGTGATCCTCGGTGATCTGGTCAAAAGCGGTGAAACAAATATTGAGCTCATGGACAATTTGCTCAGGACTCATGGATGAGGATAAACTCGTAAATCCCGTGAAATCGGTAAAAATCACCGAGACATCTTCGTATGCCCGCGCCTCCACTTTCCCATTCTGCTTCAGCTCATAAGCGATTTCATCGGGCAGAATATTCCTCAAGAGCCCGTCGGACTTCGCCTTTTCTTGGGCGAGCTCTTTCTGGCTGTCGATGAATTTATATTGGACCTCGATGAGTTCAAGCATCCGGAACTCATGCTCGACAAGTTTCCCCAGCTGATCCAGTACCTCCAGGTCTCTGGCGGACAATTTGCGCGGCACACGGTCCATCAGGCATAAACTCCCGACATTCAAACCCGTCTCCACAGACAAAGGACGCCCTGCATAAAAACGAATTTGGCCCGGGCCGGTGACCAAGGGGTTCTGATTAAACCTCTCATCAAGCAGCGTGTCCTCAATAATCATCGTCCGGTTCTCTAATATCGTGTGCCCACAAAATGAAATATCCCTCGGGGTCTCCGGCTTATCGATCCCCACCTTTGACTTAAACCATTGTCGATCGTTATCCACCAGCGAAATATAGGCGACAGGAAAATCAAATATCTGTGCTGCTAACTTTACAATGCGGTCGTAACGTTCCTCCGTGGGAGTATCCAAAATACGCAATTTGCGCAGGCTATTCATTCTCAAGGATTCATAAGCGGGGATCAACATCCCTCCTTCTGTAAAGGAAAGTCTAAGACTATAATAGTTTTTTTTAGAGTTCACCCCACCCCTATTCTTTGCCCCGCTAAAATCCCCTATTCACCATTTACTTTTCATCTATTTTAGAATATCTAATCACTACACATCCCCTATTACCCAATCAACAACCCATCTCCCCTTTCTGGATAGGCAGAATAATTTCTGTCCCATACATGTTTGATCTGTACGGGGAAAAGCGGATATAAAATCCTCTTACGCGGGAGAATGACCCGATAGAGGGTCAAAGCTGAGATTTGAGGATTTTTGTCCGGGCAAATTGCTGCGAGCAACCTGCGCCCATTGCCCGCCCTGTCTGGCAATAACGGCGGCGCGGAAGCGCACGCCCTCCAGTCAAAAAAATCTGTGTTCATCTGTGGATAAAAAAACGGGCGACTCTGGCGGTGGCCCCCGGTGCAAATTGCTTTTTTGTAGGCAGACGTTTCGGCTGATCCTGCGCCCTGCGTGAGAGGACTCCCTCACTCCCCAAGAGACTCTAGAAGCAATCCTGGCACGCGCTGGAATTCCTTTTGGTTATGGGTCAGCAGGCTTTTACCGTGTTCCAAAGCACTAGCGGCTATCCAGAGGTCAAAAGGACCGATCTGTTGGTTCTTCTTTCTGAGCTGGGCAAATTGCTCAGCGTAAATCTGAATGGTTTTCTCAGTGGGCCAGACAGTGATAAAACGTCCGAGAAACTGCTCAATCTGGGTCGTGTCATGGCGGACGATTCTGGCACCGCGGAGGAATTCCGCTTTGACGATCCAAAGGAGTAAAAGTACTTTTCCGGGATTTCTCTTGATCCAAAGGATTTCCCGCCCCTGCCGGGGCTCGCGCCAGAGCCCGATGAGGAAGCTCGTATCAACGATTACTTCCATGCGTTCTCCTGCCATTGATTGCCCTCTGCGATTACTTTTTCTATCACCCCAGCCTCTTGCTCGGTCAAAGGACTGATATCGGCTATGGATTCTCCGATCTCAGCAGCGGAGCCTTTCTCTGGTAGCACCCGGAGAATCACCTTTGTGAAAGAGTCCTTATCATCCCCTTTATAAGCTAATAATCGTCGATAAGCGTCCTCGCTCAAACTAATCGTCTTCATGTATGCACAGTAACACAGATACACAGATAAGTCATGGCCTTTTTGCGAGAATCGTGCAAATTGTTTCGCGAGAAAAATTAAAACTTGATCTGTGCTAAAAAAAACAGACACAAGATTCTCTTGGAAAGAGAATGAGCAGACAGAGGGGTAATGCTGCTATGGAAGGCAAAGAGTAAGAATGCCAATCTTGACAGATGCCTGAAAATGTAAGAAGGTAAGACATGGTAACGACGCTTTCAAGTAAAGGGCAGGTGGTTCTCCCGCGGCTGGTGCGTGCGAAGTTAAACCTATCCCCCGGAGCCAAGCTGGAATGTGAGGTGCAGGGTGATTTTATCGTATTAAAGCCGCAGGCACCCAGATCAAAAGTACATGAAACTGTCGACGATGAGATTTCTGGCCTAAGAGTCACCAAGCGTAATCAAGGTGATACGTTTGTTACTTCCGACATGGTGAAAGAAATACTCGCAGACTTTCCATGAAATATCTATTTGATGTCAACACTTTGCTTGCGCTAGCCCATCAGAATCACGCAGATCATAAAAAAGTGAGTCTTTGGTTCCAATCTGTTTCTCCTATTGCCAAGGAATTCCAGACATCATCTATTACTGAACTCGGGTTTGTCAGAGTAAGTGTCCAAGCAGGATTAGAACCTGATATCAGTGCCGCGCAAAAGACATTGGCCGGGTTAGCACAGTCTAGCAAAACGCCCTTTGTGAGGATTATAGACTCCATAGGTGTCGCCAAAATGCCGAAGTATGTGAGAACCCCCTCTCAGCTTACCGATGGCCATTTACGAGAGTTAGCTCATTTAGCAGGTTCCCAGTTCGTGACACTCGATAAAGGAATACCTGGAGCACTGCTCATCTCCTGAGAAGAAAATCCTCCGGAACTTTTTTTTCTCTCTCATTTCGGCATGGTCTCTGATCCCCAGTAATGGTTTGATTCGCATGTGCCGCTCACCATCCCTCACCCCGGATCCAGAACAATTTGCTCCGCCCGACCCATTCCCTATCACCAATCAATAACCCATCTCCCCTTTCTGGATAGGCAGAATAATTTCTGTCTCATACATGATTGATCTGTACGGGGAAATTGCTGCGAGCAACCTGCGCCCATTGCCCGCCCTGTCCGGCAATAACGGCGGCGCGGAAGCGCACGCCCTCCAGTCAAAAAAATCTGTGATCATCTGCGTTAATCTGTGGTTAAAACCTTCTGTGTGTGTCTTTCGGAAGACTGTGGTCTTAACCGTCAGCGAGGATGACGCGGGCGGTATTGAGTCCACTGGCTCCGAAGACCCCGCCGCCGGGATGGGTGCTCGCACCGGTGAGGTAAAGCCCGGGCATGTCCGGCACCCGATAAGCGGAGAGCTCGGGCAAGGGACGCCACATGAACATCTGATCGATACTCATCTCCACATGCATGACATTTGCCCGGATCAGCCCGAGCTTACGCTCGATCTCCAGCGGGGTCTGGATATATCGCCCGATCATTTTCCCGCGCATATTCGGCGCGTATTGGCAAACGAGTTCATAGAGTTTATCCGCTTCACGTTCGGCAATGTCGTCCCAGTTCTCTCCGTTGGAGAGTTCATACGGGTGATACTGGCCCCAGGTAAAAAGGGTGTGTTTACCTTCCGGGGCGAGGGTCGGGTCAATCGCTGAAAAACTCATGGCGACGACACTGGGTTCGCGTGGGGGTAGTCCGAATAAAAAGTCACGGTGACTGGACTTTAAATATTCAGGCGAAGGACACAGGAGCTGCAAGGCACTGTGATAGTCTCTCGGGGTCTTCCCATCCGCTGCCATTTGCGCGGAGTAAATGGGGAGTTCCTCGACAGCATGGCGGACGATCATGCCAAATCCATTCCCCACACGCACTTTGCTGACACGCTTGCGCAATTTATCTGGGGCACCCCGGAGCAATTTGCCAAAGAGCGTCTGGATATGGCAGGCGCTGACGACCTTTTTGCCTTCGTATTCCCCGGCCTTCGTCCCCACCCGCCATCCACCTGCAATTTGCTCTACACTTTCGACTTCGGCATCGAGTTCAATCCGGGCACCATGGGCGAGGAGCATACGTTGTAATGCCTGGGTGAGTGCGCCACTACCACCTTTGGCCCGGGCGGCACCGATCTTGTGCATCATGGCATTCCAGCCGAACATATCGCCGCTGGCGAGTTCGCTCGGGGCCGGGCCGGATTGTGCGGAGAGCCAGAGGAGTGCTGTCTTGAGATGAATATTCTCAAAGAGCTCATCAATGATCTGACCGTAAGGGGCCATCAGCTGGCGCGAGGTATCGAGACTGCTCCAGAGCTTACGTGAACGCCAGTTGCGCAAATTACGTTTAAACATCGTCCAAGCAATCCGTCCGGGGGTCGGCGGCTGGAGGAATGTCTCAAATACTCCCTCATTAAGCTCCATCCAGTGGCGGACAAAATCCCGATAAGCCTCGGCGTCCCGTGGCGCAATTTGCGCGATGGACTGGCAGGTTTTATCGATGTCTTTCCAGAAAGTGATGCCCTGATCGGTCCCTTGGATCGGGTAATACCCCCAAGGATCCATCGGGATGTATTCGAGCCCGTATTTGGTCGAGAGCTCCAGGTCTTTGACCACCGGAGTCGCATGAATCATAATGTGCGCCGAGGAACCGACATCAAATTTATACCCCGGAATAATCTCCTCCGTGCACACTGCCCCGCCGACGATATTGCGCCGTTCCAGTACGAGCACCTTCCGCCCCGCCCGCGCGAGATAACCCGCACAGATCAGGCCGTTATGCCCCGCCCCTATAATGATGACGTCATACATATTGTTTACCCCTAGTTGGTAGAGAGAGAGAGTTTTTAACCACAGATTTTCACAGATTTTTTAAAATTCAGAATAATGAAATGGGAGTTTTTGTTTGAGTTTCCTCAGAAAATACAAACCTTTTGTATTCGAGAGAGTTTGCGCCAAAATTAATGAGTAAGCCGCGTGGTAATCGGGTTATTTTTAAGTAATTGAGGATTTGAGCTTCTTCAATCTCGGTAAGCTTTTTTATCGCCTTCGTTTCAACAATAATTGATCCAAAACAAACGAAATCAGCCCTGAATGAACTGGGCAATTTACTCCCTTTGTAAAAGATAGGGAGTTTAATCTCCCGATTGAATTCGACTTGCTCATTGAATAACTCCACAGCCAATGCATCTTGGTAAACCGATTCTAAAAAACCGTTTTTAAGTTCCTTATGAACTTCCATGGCTGCACCGATAATTTCAAAAGTCTGGGGATCTTTTAGATTCATTATAAATAATCTGTGTTAATCTGCGTGAATCTGTGGTTTTAAAAGTCCCTTTAACTCAGTGATGATATCTGTGGTGGGGACGGAGGACTCTTCGCGGGTGGAGAGGGTTTTGATTTTGACTTGGCCGGCGGCCCATTCCTCGGGGGCGATGACGAGGGCAAATTGCGCGCCGCGCTCTTCAGCAGCTTGGAATTGTTTGCCGACCTTTATGCCGGAGAGGCTGTAATCGGTTCTCCAGCCTGCGCTGCGCAAATTGCTTACGATCCCGAGGGCTGCACCGCGGAGGGACTCATCCACGATCACGACGTACACCTGCAAGGCATTCAGGCCGGACGGGAGTAAATTGCGTTCCTTGAGAAGATCTCCGAGCACCACGTCGCCCATGCCAAATCCGATGGCGGGTAAATGAGCGCCCCCCATCTTTGCGATCAAATCATCGTAACGTCCCCCGCCGGCTAAAGCACGTCCGGTGAATCCCCCATCCTCATTTTGGGCGAGCTCAAAAGCTTCAAAGGTCGTCGATGTATAGTAGGCTAATCCCCGGACAATCGCCCCGTCGAGCTTGATAAATTTACCGACATCCCCCATCGAAGCAATTTGCCCGAGATACTGACCCTTGAGATTTTCCATGGCGTCATTGGCCGCCTTGTCAGTGAGCGGCTGACTCATCCAACCATTCGAACACAGGTCACGCACTAGCGCAAATTGCGCCTCGGAGAGTCCGAGTTCAGCGAGTTTAATCTGTAAATCCTCAGGCTTCATTCGTTCAACCTTATCGATCAAGGTCAGAGCTCCGGGCATTTTGTCGGGAGGGAGGCCAATATCCGAGCTGCCCAAGAAAATGCGCCAGAATTCCCGGCTGAAAAAACGAACCTGAAAATCCTTTTCAGTCAGGCCAAAGGCCCTGAGTAAATCCACGAGTAAGGCGAGAGCCTCCACATCCGCCGAGAAGGAAGCCTCCCCGATTACGTCGCAATTCAGCTGGAAAAACTCCCGGAGCCGGCCTTTCTGGGCGCGTTCATACCGAAAACAC
>JAWXBN010000106.1 GCA_034440155.1 Verrucomicrobiota bacterium
GTCCCCGAGGATGCGCGGAGTCATCACAGATTTATCCAGAATACAGGTGGCCCCGAGGTTAAGGGCTTGGCATTCGAGCTCCTCGGAACAAGAGGCTGAAAACATCAGGACAGGCATTTGGCTTGTGAACGTATATTTACGAAGATACTCCAGGATATCCATGCCATTCATATCAGGAAGCATGATGTCGAGGATGATTGCGTCCGGAGTGAGCTCATCGATCATACTTAATGCTGTTTGACCATCCATGGCGACTCGGACAGTGAATCCTAGTTCCATGAGTTTGATCGAATAGATTTTGGTTAAAATCTTATCATCATCTATGAGTAATATCGAGTTTAGCATGATTTTTCCTAGGTCATACTCTCAGTGATCGATAGTAAACATACCCTAAACCCTGTTTTTTTCAATTTTATGTTTTATCCGGGAGACACACAGGTACAAAGATTTTGCATCAATAGCCCTGAGGGTCTTAGTGAATACCAAGGTAAGTCATCATCGATTTTGCGGCGTAAGTGCCTGTGGCGAAAGAGCCCTGGAGCAAATAACCACCGGTGGGAGCTTCCCAGTCGATCATCTCTCCGGCGGCGAATACACCGGGCAATTTGCGTAACATCAATGCCGGGGTGAGCTCCTCCCAGCGAATGCCCCCCGCCGTCGAGATGGCTTCATCAATCGGGCGTGGACCTTTGAGGATGAGGCGGTAATTTTTGAGGAGGTTAACAAGCTGGTGAACCGTGAGTTTGCGGGCCCCAGCCCTTTCCATGAGGTGGCGGCAAGGGATGCTGAGATTCCAAGCTTTTGCAGCACGGTCGAAAATCTCATCTTGATTTTTGACGGCACCAAGCTTGCCCGTGAGGGCTTTTTCGTTCACGGTGGGTTTCCAGTCGATATTAATCGCAGGCTGCTTCATGACCCGCAGGTAACGCCCTAAGGCATACAGGGGGCCTCCTTCGATTCCGTAACGTGTGACCACGAGCTCACCGGAGACTTGGTGATGCCCGACAATGACCCTGATATTTTTTAACGGGACTCCCTCGATATGGGGGAGTATTTCTTTGGTCCAATCGACTTCCCAACCGCAATTTGCTGCGGTGAAGGGTGTGAGCTTTATTCCTTTACCAGTAAGGAGTGTATCCCACTTGCCGTCAGACCCCGTTTGTGGCCATGAAGCTCCCCCGAGGGCGAGGCAGACGGCATCGAATGTGTAGCTAGCCTCCTGATCGTGTGCAGTCTGAAAAACCAGTGTCCACTGAGTAGAGCTCTGTGTCATATCCCTTAGGCTATGGCTCATATGAAAATGAACATTTTGCTCATGCAGCCTCTTGACCCAAGCCCTCAGAAGGCCGGCGGCATATTCGCTTTTCGGAAAGATACGGCCACTGGTGCCTATATAAGTATCGTGTCCGAGGGATTTTGCCCACTCGCGCAAATTGCTCGCACTAAATCCATCAAGGATATTTCCCCATAGATCAGCCGGGCCACTGTAGCGGGAGACAAATTGCTCCGGGGCTTCGGAATGGGTGAGATTAAGGCCTCCACGACCAGCGACCAGGAATTTACGGCCTACCGAAGCTTTCGCATCAAAAAGATGCACTTCGATTCCGGGTATGCCGGAAAGAATCTCAGCTGCACGTAAACCGGCGGGTCCACCGCCTATGATTGCAATTTTTTTCACAAGTGAATCCTGACTTTGCGGTAATTATGAAAAGTCTGCAAGAATGAAAGATTCGATAAAAGTCTTTTTAAATGAATGGGATGAATACGTCTGACCACATATCGAGGTTTGAGATGATTAGCTTCCGGGTGAAGAATTCCTGTGTGGCCGCCGTGACGGGGCCTTGTCCTGCTGGTTATTGAGAGATTCGATGAATTTTTCTTTTAAGTCACGCCAAGAGGGTTCTGAAAGGATTTCCAGGAGGGCAAGGTAAATCGTTTTACGTAACGGACTATTTAATGGCAGGGCAAAGGCGATTTCAGTTTTGTAATTTTTGGCGGGTGTCAGATCAATGTCGGCTTCGAGATTGTCGCGTTTCAAAATATAATTCAAAATCAGGTCGTCACCGACAAAGGCACTGATTTTACCATCGACAATGTCATGGAGCCCTGCACGTGGACTATCGTATCCGATGACTTTCAGGTTAAATGCTTGCAGGTATTCCTCAGACACACCGCCTTTGATTGCGCCGATTTTGAGTTTACGGTATGTTTCCAGGCGGATCTCGGTGTTGGTAAGTTTTTGATTTGTCAGGATACTGGCCGTGGAGGCTGTCAGGGTGGAAATGGCTACTACACTGATAAACATCCAAAGCAGGGCGATGATCCGTCCCGGTAGGGATTTGATAGCAATACCGATACAGACGCCCGAGGTCAGGACCGCCCCGACCCAATAGGCTCCCGCGCCGATTCCTTGGATGAGGCCTTTGCCGAAATATTCGGGATTATGTTTGTGTTCGAGAAAATAGACAATTGTGCCTAGGACAAAGAGGATGAATACCAAGAGGCCGACGATTTCGAGGACTTGCCAGCGGAAAAAGAGGTGGATGGCATTCCTCCAGATATGGGTCTTGGGGAGTTTGGGGCGCGCGATGGCTAATCCTGTTGTAAAGATAGGGATCGTAAAATCGTAGTATTTTTCACGTTCAAAAACGACACTGATCGGAGTCGCGAGAAAATCAATTTTGCCGTCATGGAGAGCTTGCAAAGCCTCGGTGAGGGTCATTTCCTTGAAATCATAGTAGATATTGAGTTTACGGGCGATTTCACGCCAGATTTCGGGGCCAATACCCGTCCATTGGGCATTACCCGTCTGCATGGCATAAGGTGGCATCCGGATGACCCCGACATTGAGCTTACGTTTCGGGATCGGGGGCAAAACCATTAAGGTCACTGGAAACTACATGTGATACTGGGAGGAGGGACAGTAAGAAAAGGATAATGGTAGGCAAGAGTAAGCGTTTCACAACGGGGCAAGAATGCGGGTAAACGTCCCATTTTTCCAGAAAAATAGATAGCAGCTAGAGAATGCCTGAGTCAGTGACCGCTGTCGCAAGGGGAAGGGCTCCTTTGCCGCCGAGGCTTTGGTCTATTTTTTCGAGCCTACGGATGAGATCGATCACGTCTTTACGTGCGTAAGGTCCCCCAGCGGCGTGACAAAAATGGGTACGACATCCAAATGGGCGACTTTCATAAATCATACACTTTTGTGCGGGATTCAGGAAGGGACATGATCCATCCGGCTTTTCCGGCAGCAATTTGCGCCCGGAAGCCTTCCAAGCGCGGGCTGCAACCACCGCTTCACCCTTGGTCAGGTAAGGCGTACGCCCGGTGAGATTAAAATGACAACATTCCGCGGTCCCCGTGCAATTCCGTTCGATGCGCAATTTGCCCACGTCATCATAGACAGACTCGACTTCGAGCACGATTTCTTTGAGTAGTTCATGATCTTGGTTCCGGGACTTCATGGTAGAGATAGGGTTATAGAAAAATTCAGTTTGATAGAAGGAAATTATGATTTTAATCAGGATAATAAGTGAGTAACCCTTAATTCACTCCACTCCGAAACGCGATCAACCATAAAACAAAACCTGTTTTTATAAACAGTGATTATGGATATCTTGTTGGGCAGATAGTATATCTGGAGCCGATGGTCGGGATCGAACCGACGACCCACGCTTTACGAAAGCGTTGCTCTACCACTGAGCTACATCGGCTAAAGTGTTTATTTTAAATAACTTACAATGTATTTGAAACTAGTAAAATTCATGCTTGTAACCCGTTTAAGTAACCCTATGATAGATTCATGCAATCCCAAGAGCTTACAAGGGTAGCTGAATGCCTCTATCGTAATGGCAACGGTAATTATTATGCGATTGTTAAGGCTTCAGGCAAGCAAATTAAACGATCCCTGAGAACCGAGGATGAAAAGCTCGCTAAAAGGCGTTTGGCGGAGTTCAGGGCGAAAGCAGAGAGGTTAACGGGTGACTTAAAAGGGTTACTTTTTGAGGAACTAGCCAAAAGATGGCTCGAACTGATCAAAAACAACCTGAAACCTTCCTCTTATCAAAGGCGGTGCGGAATCGTCAAACAGGTAGAAAGATTCTTCAAAGGCAGACCCGTCCGGTCGATCAACCAGAGCGATGTTGAAAAATGGCAAATCAAACGTGCCGAAGAACTCTCGGCAAGGTCTTATAATTTTGAAAAAGAGACTTTGAGAAGGATTTTTGACTACGCCATCAATGACCTCCGAATCCTACTGGAAAATCCTATGCAGCGGGTAAAAAGGGTGAAGGAGCCAAAAGCTGAAATTGAGATTCCTTCAAGGCAACAGTTTCACAAGATGATTGAGCTTTTGCGGTTAACACCTAAATGCTCGGATGCCGTCGATCTTGTGGAATTCCTCGCCTATAGCGGGATGAGGCTAGGGGAGGCGAGGGAAGTGCTTTGGAAGGATGTAAATTTTTCAAGTAAGAGCTTGGTGGTTACGGGTGGGGAACTCGGCACAAAAAACCATGAGGCAAGAACCATTCCTTTATTTCCAAATCTCTCAAAGTTTTTGATGGGATTAAAAGAACGTATCCCAGAAGGCACAGAAAAAATGACAATCATAAAAATTAATTCCGCGAAAAAAGCTTTGGCCTCGGCTTGCAAGAATTTGGAATATCCAAACTTTACCCATCATTCCATGAGACACTTTTTTTGCTCGAATGCGATTGAAGCAGGGATAGACTTTAAAGTGATTGCTGGCTGGCTCGGACATAAGGATGGAGGAATCCTTGTCGCCAAGACATACGGGCATTTACGGAGCGAACACAGCTTTGCCATGGCGCAACGCATGACCTTTCAGGCTTAACAGTATAAAGAAATAAATATATGAATCTTATAAAAGACGGTGAAAAATTATTAAGCTTATGGGACAACTTCACCGAATCGGGTTTAAAATCGGTTCCCTCTGAAATATTAAGAGATCAAGAAAAAATTCCACCTGAATTGTTTTCAGCTTACCAACGAGAACTTCAGAATATTATGAAGGGTGGATCGAGAGATAAAGACTTCGACCTAGACAAATTGTTGGATGAAAACAAAAAGCCTACAGATATTGATGCCTATTATGGTGGCATAACTATAGGCATTCTCTATCGCATTGCCAGTGTTACCCTAAACAAGCTGACCTATAAAAATCATCCATCTTTCAATACAAAGACAATGAAAGAAATACAGTCAAACGCAAAAGAAACCCTTTCTTTTTTGGGGAATTTTATGTCAGAAACAACTAAAAAAGAGCCTTCTTTTTTCACAAACTTCCAAAAAGGTTATGCAGAAGGCCTTAGCAAGGCGATAAATTCTCATGGTCAATACATCGGAACTAGTCCCAATTTTTATCTAATTTCCTATCTAACGATACATTGGTGGAAGATCCAAAATCTTCCTAGTGTGTCTGCATTATATAAGATTGTAAAAAGTAATAAATTATACAATTACCCTTACGAGAGTTTCCAAAGATTTTGCAAACGGCATGGAATAGTTCTTCGCAAGCGTGGACGTCCGAAAAATAGGACATGAGACACCTGCACTGCGTCCATTTTTTCATTTTCAAAAGAATGAGAGAGTCGTCTCATGCAAATACAAGCAAACAAAAATCAAGTCGGGCTCAGGCTGGCTGTCACTCGCGTAGAGGCGGCAGAGGTACTGGGCGTTAGTCCTGCAACAATAGACCGTCTGACCAAGCGGAGGCTCCTGCACCCCTCCAGAGCTACGAGAAGGCCGCTTTATGCCATGATCGAGCTGACACGCTTTCTCTCCGAGACAACGGGGGAGGTGAGTCATGACTAAAATCACGATCAAGCTTGAACATGAGATCGCAACAACGGTGTGCGCCGGAGGCGCACCCGTGTTGCTTCCTTGTCAAGAGGGTAACAATTCAACCAATGAACAAGTCGGCTCGAGTCATCAGAAAAAGCATGACTTCACCGTGGCTTATCTGAATAAGTCGCAATTCGTCTTTGAGGAAAATGTGAAGACTTTCATTCAGAAATTTGGTTATGAAAAGTGTGGATTATTAACTTTGACCTTTGCGGATTGTCCAGACTGGAAAGAGTCGTCGCGGCGTTTTAATAGTATCTCCACGCATGTCTTAAGGAAAATATTTATCGCATACATGGGGGTGGTAGAGCTTCAAAAACGAGGAGCACCGCACTTTCATTTAATCGTGGCCTGTCCTCGGAATATCCGGCAAGGGTTTGACTTTCAAAAATTCAAGGCAAAGAAAAAGGGTTACTGCAAAAATCAATACCTCAAATCTTATTGGAACAAATTGCTCAGCGCATTGGAAAAATATTCTTTCGGAAAAATCCATCAACTCACCCCCTTGGAAAAATCCAAAGAGGCCGTTTCGAAGTATCTCACTAAGTATCTAAATAAATCCCAGTATATGCGTGAGCGCATTCCCAAAGGGGCAAGGTTCACCCGTTACTCCAAAGGATGGAGAAGTCACAAGATGGGCTTTACCTTTAACAACGAGAAGACACGACAATATCGAAAGAATCTGATTGGGGTGGCCTTAACACTAGGGATTACACGATATGAAGGCCTACGCAAGAAATATGGAAAAAGCTGGGCTTATATCATGAATGAAATAATTATTAACTATAAATGTCCTACGAAGAGTGAATCAATAGATTTCAGAAAACCGTTTAGGTCAACAAATCACACTTTTAGCACAACGAAGGAGCAAAGAACTCCAACAGATGATCAAGAAAAACGAAATGCTCCACACTAAACTCATTAATTCTACTGACACAAAAACATCATGATCCATGAAGATGTTATAGCGTGATACGGCGTAGGCCGTCGGACAAATTAGATTAACGGACATTAATAGGGGTAGCGATTCCGCAGGGGGCACTGCCCCCTAGGGGATAAACCGCCAAGGCGGACAAGTAGGAACGGAGCGGAAAGGAAAATCGCACTCTCAGACGATTGCAGGGGCGAGAACGTATCATGTGCGCGCATAAACCGCCATTCAGGAAAGTCGGATGTAATCAGAAATGTGACTCGGCGTAGGCCGCCGGAAAAAAATAAGTAACCCGATTAAGTAACCCTATGCCCAAAAATGAGCATTTTCAGGATGACTCAGGAAAACATGAAAAATGCTTAATCTCCTTTATCCATAGGTATTTGATGAGATTAGATGAGTGGGGATGAAATGAGAAAAAGTGCCCTTTTGGAATTACGAAAGCGTTGCTCTACCACTGAGCTACATCGGCTGAATTGTTTAGCAGTGAGGATTTTATGCGATTAAGAAGTGTTCCGGCAAGCAAATTTAATATTCACACTTGATCCTCACCAGAATGGTTCATCTTGGGATGAATCGAAGTGGTGAAAATAATTTGCTCTATAAAAAGAGTGCAAAAGTCAAACCCGTGAGGAATAATCCTTGGCCAGACAATGGGTTGAATAATAATGGCATTTACATCGTTCTTCAAACATAAGCATTTGAAACATCCCCTCTTTTTCAGGGGGCTCTTACCTTTGGACCGGTCACAACTTATTGCTAATCTCGTAGCGGGCCTTTCATTGGCGGCAATGAATATTCCCCAAGCAATGGGGTATGCCAAGATAGCGGGTATGCCTGTGATCACAGGCCTTTACACGCTTTTACTGCCGCTTGTCGTCTTTGCTGTATTAGGTTCATCCCGTTATTTGGTCGTGGCATCAGACTCCGCAACAGCCGCGATCCTGGCTGGCGGGCTCGCAGGATTGGCTGTAATGGGCAGTCCAGAGTATGTGGGGTTGGCAGGGATGGTCGCACTGCTCACAGCGGGCATGCTCCTCTTGGCGCGAATTTTGAACCTTGGTTTCTTGGCGGATTTCCTCTCAAGGACTGTATTGATCGGCTTTTTAACGGGTGTGGGATTCCAAGTGGGCATCGCTGTGCTGAATACTATGCTCAAAATCAATGTCGTGGGTAATAATCCAGTCCACCAGCTTTTTGAAGTCATTGTCAACCTTGACCGCACCCATTTACCTACAGCTGGGTTGTCCTTGTCGATTATTATCGCCGTTGTATACCTCCAGAAAAAGTTTCCCCGTTTCCCCGGTGCTTTAATGGCGGTGATTGCGGCTGTCATCCTGAGTTATGTATTTGGCTTTTCCCAATATGGAATGGAGGTCATTGGCCCGGTCAGCGGAGATTTCCCCCATCCGGTATTACCAGCATTTGAAAAAAACATGATCATGAATCTCCTACCAGTGGCCATGTCGTGTTTTATCATGATCGTCGCGCAAAGCTCCCTGACCGCCCGTGCTTACGGGACCAAACACCACCAGCACGTCGATGAAAATCGTGATTTGCTCGGGTTATCAGCGGCTAATGGCGCTGCGGCTTTGAGCGGCACATTTGTGGTCAATGGCAGTCCTACCCAGACAGCCATGGTGGAAACTTCCGGGGGGAGTAGCCAGTTGGCTCACTTATCGACAGCCTGTGTTGTTTTATTTGTCCTACTCTTTCTGACTGGTCCCCTCCAGTTCCTTCCAGTTTGTGTGCTCGGGGCGATTGTTTTTACCATCGCGATCCGCCTTGTGGATGTCGCTGGTTTCCGTGACCTCTGGAGGAAATCGCGGCATGAATGGCGTTTGGCACTGATTACAGCACTTTCGGTTGTTCTTTTCGGAGTGGAAAATGGCATCCTGATCGCCTTGATCCTGTCATTACTCCAGCACGTCAGGCACAGTTATCATCCCTCCACATCGATCGAGGGAAAGACTCCTGACGGACATTGGATCATGCACCACTTCGACACGGGAGAAATGGCGGAGGAGGGACTCGCTGTTTACTGGTTTGGCTCGTCCCTCTTTTATGCGAACTCCGACCGGTTTGCGACGAAGGCGCGGCATTTAGTCAAAAAGTTCTCCCCTGGATTAAAATGGGTGGTGGTGGATGCAGGAGCGATCAGTGCGATAGATTATACGTCAGGGGGGATGATCAGGGAGCTCGATGATGATATGAAAAGGCAAGGGATCCGCATGGTTTTTGTCCACCTGAGCAGGAGCGCAAAAAAAGACATGGAACAACTCGGACTCAATGATGTTTTTGGTGAGGAACGCCGTTTTGAATCCTTACGTGACTGTCTTGCGGCTTATCATGCCGCGCAGAATCTCCCCGTCTAGAGGGAATTGCGCAGGCACTCGACCACGATCCAGAAAACGATTCCCAATGTGAGGAACATCTTACAAATGACAGCTAAGAGGAATCCCGCTGCGGCCCCAACACCCGATTTCAGGGAATGCCACCACTCTTTTTTTGCAAAGATTTTTTCCCCTGCGAAAGCCCCGATAAAACTGCCGATAATGACCCCCATGAATCCGTAGAAAAATCCCACAGTCATTCCCACTCCTGCCCCACCAACGCCCCAGCGGCCGGAACCGGTGATTTTGGCGGCCCCCATCACAGACAGATAGTCGATAACTAGAATCAAGATAAAGACAAATACCGCTGCGCTGATCAGCCATCCACTAAAATAATCCGGCATGAATATCTTATGAAGTACCAAGGCTGCCATGATCAGGGCAAATCCCGGTAGGGCTGGAAGTACGACTCCTAATATACCTGCTAAAATCATGACCCAAAAAATAAACCAGATGATCGCGTCCATATAAAATTTAATCCCTTATTTTATTTTGATTATCCCAGTCGAGAGTTTCTTAAGACAAACTGCCGAACCCCTATTATCATGATGATGATGATGTCGGACATTGATATCGTCATCCTTATCGGAGTATTGGCTGATCGTGCGAATAAGCAGGACAATACTCATGGGCACCATTTTGCGCTTCAAAATAAATTCAGCAAGGAAGAATTCCTGTACTTTTTTGGTTGCTATCGGGATTGGGTGGTTGGTTACTGAGATTTAATCAATCGGATGCATGGTTTATTAAAATAATCGGTATCCACTGAATAACGAATCTTTCCACGCTTGATCCCTCATTATTATCCTTTTTTTCACCTGTTACCGCATCCAAGACTTGGGTGACAGAAATCGTGTTGAGGGTAACCTTTACCCGACAGTCCTGAAAAAAACTGAAGAATTAATTTGCTAATTCCAGACTCATCAGGTAGAAAGACCCCGCAATTAAGGATAGTCCATCTTACGTTCTAAGTTTGGTTTGCATAATTATCCTCCCTTATTTTTTTAAGTTACGGTGAGAACTTTAAGTCAGGGCATAAACAATATTCTCATCGAACATGGCCTTAAATAATTCAGAGCCATTAAAAAAAAATGTTCAGTGCTGGAGGATGCCCCTTAGCGAAGCGCGATATCAAATGCGCCCTTTAGAGTGGCCGACTTTTGCCTGACGGAAAGTAATACTATGGAAACACACACGAATAATGCCCAAGTCACACCTATGGACACAGCCCCTGTAGAAAAAACTCCTGAGGCTCCGGCCATGACAGGAATGCCTTTTGCGGAGATGCAGCTCGTTGAGCCGCTTCAAAAGGCCCTTAAAGTCAAAAATTACACACATGCTTCACCTATTCAGGAGCAAGCGATTCCCCATCTTCTCGAAGGCAAGGATCTTTTAGGTAGTGCCCAGACAGGGACAGGCAAAACAGCCGCCTTTGCATTGCCGATCCTACAACGCCTGGCCGCCGCCGGTTCACGCCGTGCGACCCCTTGTGCGCCCCGAGCCTTAATCCTCTCACCCACCCGTGAGTTAGCCCACCAGATAGCGGATAGTTTTGTCGCTTATGGGAAATTCATGAAACTGCGCCTGACTTGTGTTTACGGGGGAGTCTCCCAATACGGTCAAGTCCGAGACATGCAACGCGGTGTCGATATCCTGATCGCCACCCCCGGACGTTTGCTTGACCTCGAAGACCAAGGGTATATTAAGCTCAACGAAATCGAAATCTTTGTACTTGATGAGGCTGACCGCATGCTCGACATGGGTTTTGTCAATGACATCAAGCGGATTGTGGCCGAGCTGCCCCAGAAACGCCAATCCCTCTTTTTCTCGGCGACACTGTCCCGTGAAATTGTTGAATTGTCCAAATCCATGCTCACCGATCCGGTGCATGTCACGATCACTCCGCAATTCACCACAGCCGAGAAAATCGACCAACGTGTTTGTTTCATTCAAAAAGCCGATAAACTCGCGCTTTTGACTGAGCTCATGAAAAACAATGCCCAAGGCCTGACACTGGTTTTTAATCAAACCAAACACGGGGCAAACCGCCTCTCGGAGACTCTCGCCAAAGCGGGATTCCGTAGTACGGCTATCCACGGGAATAAAACCCAGGCTGCCCGTAAAAATGCACTGGATGGATTCCGCTCAGGATTTTATAAAACATTGGTCGCTACTGATGTCGCTGCCCGTGGTATCGATGTCAAGGGGATCACCCTTGTCGTGAATTTCGACATGCCTGATGAACCCGAATCATACGTTCACCGTATTGGTCGTACCGCCCGTGCCGGAGCCGAGGGGTTAGCCATCTCATTTTGTACAAATGAAGATGTCGAGTCTCTCCATGGCATCCAACGGTTGATCAAAAAAACTA
>JAWXBN010000107.1 GCA_034440155.1 Verrucomicrobiota bacterium
ATTAGGATAAAGATTCCTCTCTTGGAAGTACGGATCGGACAGGGCTTTTTCCTCGAGGGCAAAAGCAATATCTAAGAGGGGATCATTCCTCTTTGTTTTTTTAACGACTTCTTTGCAGATATTTTTAGCGATTTTTGCGCGGGGATCGTATGATTTGTAAACGCGGTGGCCAAATCCCATCAGGCGGAAGGGGCTCCGGGGATTCTTTGCTTTTTCGATGACGGCATTAATGTCGCCGCCGTCTTTCTGGATGTTTTCGAGCATTTCGATGACGTGTTGATTTGCCCCCCCATGGAGCGGGCCCCAGAGTGCGCAGATACCAGCGGCGATGGAGGCATAAAGATTTGCCCCGGCACTACCGACAGCCCGGACGACGGAGGAGGAGCAGTTCTGCTCATGGTCCGCGTGGATAATGAGGAGTTTATTTAGAGCATCGACCATGACAGGATCAAAGGCCTCCTCGCGCACGGGTGAGTCGAACATCATATTCAGGAAATTCTCACAATATTTCAGATCGTGGCGCGGATAAACCACGGGTTCCCCAATCGATTTCTTAAAGGAGAAAGCGGCGATGGTCCTGAGCTTTGAAATGAGACGGGTCACAGTCATATCCAGATCCTCTTTGATGTCCTTGCCGAGCTCGGGATAAAAGGACGAGAGGGAGACGGCCATGGCTGAAAGGATCGCCATGGGATGTGAGTGGTAAGGGTAATTACTGAAAAACTCGCGCATATCCTCGTGGATCATCGAGTGGATATTCAGGAGATTCGAGTAACGCGCTTTTTGTTCCGTATTTGGTAGTGAACCGTGGACAAGTAGGTAGGCCACCTCAAGGAATTCACATTTCTCGGCCAGATCAGCTACGTCATAACCGCGGTATCGTAGGATACCTTTTTCACCATCGATAAAGGTGATTGCACTCGAACAAGCCCCTGTATTCATGAAGCCGGGGTCGTAGGTAATCAGTCCGGTTTCTTTCCTGAGCCTGCGGATGTCCAGGGCGCGTTCACCTTCAGATCCTTCATAGATGGGATAAGTGAATTTTTCTTCCCCGATCGTGATCTCCGCGTTGCAGTTTTTTTCCATTTTCATAGACAGTCCTTTTTCGTGCTGGGGCCTGAGTCTAGGAATGAGCGCAGACCTTGATCAAGAACAATGATCGTTAATTCCTCATTATTACGCGCAAATTGCTCCGGATTACTTTTCCGGGCGAGCGTCCTCGCTCGGTGTGTGAGGGAGAGGTGGCTTCCATTGGGGATGTCCACGGATGAGTGTCTCGAAAGCCGCGTGTTCTTCAGGTGGGATGCCCGCGGGAGTCTTTGCGCAGGAACGGTTCCATTTGGATAACCACTCTTCGGAGAGCATCTCACGGCGGGACTGGAATGGGCCGTTGAGGGCGGGGGTGGTCATGGCGATGGTGGTTTCGAGCTTTTGCCCGGTGCCACGACCTTTGGCGAGGTAAAATCCCGCCGCGAGCAGGGCAGCACGGGAGGCGGTGGAATACGAATAAGTGAAAAGCTCGGCGGCTTTATGACCACAAATACTGAAGAGCTTTTGGAAAACATCGAATGTCCAGAGTTCCCCCGATGTCTTGACTGAATACATGTCGTAGAAAATCAAATCCGGCGGGAGTGGGGCCTGCATCATGGTCTCGAGGAAATCACCTTTGAAAAGAGTCCAACACAGACCGGGGAATTGTTTCGACTGCCACTGCCCGTTTTGGGCGATTCCGGCTGGGCCCCCATGGCGCAGGTAAGTGAAAAGATCACGGTGGTTGAGCGCGAGATTCAGGGAGTCGAGATTATTTTCAAAGCTGATGATGTGCATCGGACGGACAGGTCCCTTTGCCGCCTCAGCCTCGTAACATTGAATAGCCGCCATGGCATTGGCCGCGGCCCCCAGACCGGCATCCCAGATGACGAGCTCCCCCGCCTCGTTATCCGCAGTCTGACGAATGCGTTCGGACAGGAAAGATTGTTCCACATAAAGACTCTTGGCCTCTTCCATGGGAGGGGTGCGGGAATGCATGATCTCGCCGGAGGGAATGTGTTTGATGCTGGCGAATCCTTCATAAGCGATGTGGATCGTGTAATCCCCGAGGACAGGACGGCGTTTTTTCCCGGGCTTTACCGCAATGACCGGATGATCACAGTCGGGTGCATGCAGAAAAACCCGTTTCTGGTGGTAGAGCTCCATAAAACGGTCTTCGAGGATACTCTGCCTGATATCGCGCATGAGCTGGTGGTAGAAATGGATATTATGTTTGCCGAGGAGTTGCCAGCCGAGGGTTTCCCCGGTTTTGGCTAAGTGGTGCAAGTAGGCGCGGGAATAACGGCTGCATGTGGGGCAATGACATGCGGGGTCGAGTGCTTCGTCGGAGAATTTATAGACACTGCGCCGTAGCTGGAGAAATCCCCGGGAGGTGAAGGCCGCCCCGCGCTGGGCGACTTGTGTCGGGATAATACAGTCGAACATATCCACACCAAGGCCGACGGGCTCTAATACATCTAGCGGAGTTCCCACACCCATGAGGTAACGAGGTTTGTCCTCGGGTAACATTTGGGCCGTGAGCTCGCAAGTGTCTTCGCGCTCGTTTTTGGCCTCACCGACAGCTAAGCCGCCGATGGCAAATCCGTCAAAAGGCATCGCGCAAAGTTCAGCGACACTTTGTTTGCGTAAATCCGGGAAAAGGGCGCCTTGGACGATGCCAAACATGGATTGGGGGGAGTCTGCACGTGCGGCGAGGCTGCGGACGGCCCAACGGTGTGTGATGCCCAAGGCCGAGCGGGCGGTGGCTTCGTCGGCAGTGGAGGGGATACATTGGTCGAGGGCCATCATGATATCGCTGCCTATGGCGATTTGTGTGCCGATACTCAGTTCGGGGCTCAGCAGGATCGTTTTCCCGTCGATGTAACTCTGGAAAATAGCGCCCGCCTCACTCATGGAACGCGAGTGCGGTAGAGAAAATATCTGGAATCCGCCTGAGTCGGTGAGGACGGAACGTGGCCAGCTCATGAATTTCTGGATACCACCAATGCGCCGGAAGACCTCAGGACCCGGGCGGAGCAAAAGATGGTAGGTATTCGCGAGTAGGATTTGTGAGCCGGCATCTTCTAGGGTTTGGGTAAGCTGGGCCTTGACCGTGGCCTGGGTACCCACGGGCATAAAAAGCGGGGTTTTAACCTCATTATGAAGGGTGTGGAATGTCCCGGCGCGCGCACGTGAACCCGTGGCGCGGGCTTCTAATTTGAATTTCAAGCGGGACTCGTTCATATGGATTTAATTCCGGTGAAGCAAATTGCGGTAAACGGCCTTAAAATCAATCCTAACTATTTTTATAGAAGTATTTTTACGTTTGATTCACTGATCGTGGAATCTCTCGTTTCATTTCCAAGTGAGATTCATGCGGTAGATCATAGATGAGGACGGGGAATCCAATCAAAAGGAGGCGGGGTTAATTCGGGCGTTTGTTTTTATTCATTCCTGTCCAGCGGGTGATCAAGGAACGTGCCTTGGGTCCGCCGTACGCGATGATAAATGCCGTCAGGGTGAGGCGGGAACCGCGACCGATGACGGAAGCCCAGGTGAAATCCCAGAGGTCGACATGGGCGAGGCCGGACGCGAGGGCCACGACTTTATACGGTACCGGGCTGAGGGTGGCGACCACGATGCTCCAGAAGGTAGCGTCACTGTATTCTTGAGCAATTTGCGGCACCTTATCCAGATGGAGGAAGGGCAGGTGTCCAGTGGCGAACCCTTGAAATCCTTCCCAAAAGAAATATCCGAGAATCCACATGAGGTATCCACCGATGACAGAGGCGATAATGGCGACCACTGAATAAAGTAGCCACCTTTTCGGTTTTGCCAGGCACATGGGGATGAGCATGAAATAGGGGGAGATCGGCAGGAGGGAGGAATTCAGGAAGGTAATCAATGCAAAAACGGCCAGACCCCAGCGAGAATTTAATGAGGCTAGAGCCCAGTCATAAAACTTTTTGAGTGTTTTTCCCATTTTCTGGACGAGTATCGGAGGTAAAAAAAATCCCGGTCAAGGCTGTGAGGCTTTGCCGGGAAAAAATTAATCGAAAAGATTAAATGAGATTACTCTGCAGTAACGTTCTCTGCTTGAGGACCTTTTTGTCCATCAACGATCGTGAAGGAAACACGTTGTCCTTCACGGAGGGTTTTACGGCCACTGCCGTTGATTGCGGTGTGATGAACGAAAACGTCTTTACCGCTTTCAGGTTGGATAAATCCGAACCCTTTTTCATCGTTGAACCATTTAACTGTACCTGTAACTTGTTCTGACATATTGCTTTCTTGATTTTTTCTTGATTGTCCGTGAATCCTTCAATAAAAGAATCCAGCGGGTGTGTTCATGTCCACGCTTAACAGGGCTATTCAAGAAAGCAACCACTAAGTTCGATAATTCACAGTTATTCTATTAAATGGTAATAATTGTGATGGTGATTTGAAAAAACAGGGGGTATGTCGTTTTACTTCAAAAACCCCGTCAGAGGACTCGTGGCAGAGGCTTTTGATGATTGGCCGGCGAGGCCGATCTCGAAGGCTTCGCGGCCAGCTTCGATACCTTTGGCAAAGGCTTTTGCCATGCCACAGGGGTCAGGGGCGATAGCGATGGCGGTATTAATCAGTACGGCGTCCGCACCCATTTCCATGGCCTCAGCGGCTTGTGACGGGGCTCCGATGCCCGCATCGACGACGACGGGGACACTGGCTTGCTCGATAATGATTTCAATTTGTGCGCGGGTCTGGATGCCGCGGTTCGACCCGATAGGTGCACCTAAGGGCATGACTGTGGCACAGCCCACGTCTTGGAGGCGTTTGGCCAGGACCGGATCGGCATTTATGTAAGGCAGGACAATAAAACCCTCTTTGACGAGGTGTTTTGCCGCTTCGTAGGTTTCCACAGGGTCGGGGAGCAAATAGTGGGGGTCGGGATGGATTTCGAGCTTCACCCAGTTCGGTAAACCCGCGCTGCGGGCGAGTTTGGCCAGTCGAATGGCTTCCTCGGCATTTTGTGCGCCACTGGTATTAGGCAGGATCAGGTATTTTTTCGGATCGATAAAATCCAGTATGTCGGCGGAAGGATCGTGTTCGCCTGAGAGATTCGCCCGGCGCAGTGCGACAGTTACGATCTCGGCCCCACTGACCTCGAGGGCATGGCGCATGGAGGCATTTGACGAGAATTTCCCTGTACCGACCATCAGACGGGAACGGAACTCGCGCCCGGCGATTTTGAGTTTGGTAGATTCTTTGATGGAGGGGAGTTTGCTCGAGTCGATGGCTTTTTCGACACGGACTTGGAGTTCTGCTAGGTTAAAAGGTTTGCGCACATAATCTGCGGCGCCGAGCTGGAGGCCTTTGACAATGTCAGCGGCGGCCCCTTTTTGGGTGAGGAATACGACAGGGATATTTTTTGTGGCAGGATTTGCTTTCAGGCGCTCGATTAATTCCAGCCCGCTCATCACCGGGAGCATGATATCCGAGATAATCACATCTGGAAGTATTTTGATGGCTTGATCGAGGCCTTGCTGACCGTCGGAACCGAGAAAGACTTCCCATTTTTCTTGGTCGAACCGCGCTTGGATCACGCGGCGGATACTCGGATCATCTTCGACGACTAATACTTTAGGCATAAGGGTACTTCCGTTTTTTTTTAAAAAAAGTTGGGCGACTAACCAATGACGATATTGACAAGTTTATCAGGAACGACAATGACCTTTTTGACTGATTTCCCCTCGGTGAATTCTTTCACACGCGGGTTAGCCATGGCTTTCGCCTCGGATTCCTCGCGTGAAGTACCTTTGGGCAACATGATCTTGTCGCGCAATTTGCCATTGACCTGGATGACGACCTCGACTTCGGATTCGACGAGATACTTTTCTTCGCAAACAGGCCATGGGGCATAATTGATCGACGGGATGTGTCCTGCCGGGGTCAGTGCAAATTGCGGGGCGGAATGGATCGCTGCCCAGAGCTCCTCTGCGATATGGGGGGCAAAAGGACTCAGGAGCTGGAGGAATTCCTTGAGTGGGGCAAGTGGCCTTTCTTCCAGTGGGGTGAATTCATTCACAAATATCATCATCTGGGCGATAGCAGTATTCAACGAGAGATTTTCGATGTCTTCGCCGACTTTTTTTATCGTGGCATGGAGCACCTTGAGCTGGCCTGGGGTGGGGGCCGAGTCGCGCAATTTGCTCGAGAGCGACCAGGAACCATCCTGCTGCTCCTCCATAATGAGGCGCCAGACACGGCCAAGGAAACGGTAAACTCCCTCGACGCCTTTCATGCTCCAGGGTTTTACCTGTTCCAGCGGGCCCATGAACATCTCATACAGGCGCAGGGAGTCAGCCCCGTATTCTTTGATCACGTCATCGGGGTTCACCACATTTCCGCGCGATTTGCTCATCTTTTGCCCGTCCTCACCGAGGATCAGGCCTTGATTGACGAGTTTGTAGAAAGGCTCAGGTGTCGTGACGAGCCCGAGGTCAAAGATGACCTTATGCCAGAAACGCGCGTAGAGCAGGTGCAAAACGGCGTGTTCGGTACCACCGACATAGAGATCGACGCCCTTTTCTTTCGGGTCCAGGCTGGAATGCATCCAGTACTTTTCCGCCTCAGGGGAAACAAAAGCCTGCGCATTTTGTGCGTCCGTATAACGCAGGTAATACCAGCAGGAGCCTGCCCATTGAGGCATGGTATTCACTTCCCGTCTCCCCGCGCAATTTGCGCCGGTGTACGGATTCGTGATCTGGACATCGAGCCAGTCACCGGCCTTGGAGAGTGGGGGCTCTGGCGTGCCGGTGGGTTTAAAATCGTCCATGTCCGGTGGGATCAATGGCATGGTTTGAGCATCCAGAGCAAAATGCTCTTTGCCGACCCAGACGATCGGGAAAGGTTCACCCCAGTAACGCTGACGACTGAAAAGCCAGTCGCGGAGTTTGTAATTAATCGTCTTTTTCCCCAGCCCGTGTTCCTCCAGCCAAGCCGCAATTTTGTTTTTTGCATCGAGAGTCGAAAGCCCGTTGAGGAGTCCGGAATTCACCGCAGTGCCATCCCCACAGAAGCCAAGGGATTCCTGTCCAGCGGGGGCTTGGACGACGAGAGTGACTGGCAGCCCAAATGTCTGAGCAAATTCCAGATCGCGTTCGTCATGTGCCGGCACGGCCATGATCGCGCCTGTGCCATAACCAGCCAAGACATAGTCAGCGATCCAGATCGGGATTTTTTCGTTATTCACCGGATTAAGCGCGTAAGCTCCCGTAAATACACCGGTTTTGTCTTTGGCCAACTGCCGGTCTTGATCAGATTTTGACGCGGCAAATTGTTTATAATCCGCCACGGCTTTTTCATGTGTGCTGGTAGTGATCTGGTCGACTAGCTCGTGTTCGGGGCAGAGCACCATATACGTCGCGCCGAAAAGGGTATCGGGGCGAGTGGTGAAAACGGTGATTTTCTCGATCGGATTCTCCAGAGCAAATTGCACCTCGGCACCCTCGGAGCGCCCGATCCAGTTCCTCTGGAGGAGTTTAATACTCTCAGGCCAATTCACCAGGTCGAGTTCGTTAATCAGGCGTTCGCAATACTCGGTGATCCGGAGCATCCATTGGCGCATCGGGCGGCGCTCGACGGGGAACCCGCCGACTTCGCTTTTTCCGTCGATGACTTCTTCATTCGCCAGCACGGTCCCGAGTTGGGGGCACCAGTTTACGGGGGCTTCGCTGACGTAAGCCAGGCGTTTGCTGTCGATCAAGGCACGTTTTTTTTCCGGAGTGTCACAATCCGCCGGGATGGGCAGATCCGTAATCGGGCGGGCAATTTGTGTCGCCGGGTCGAACCATGAATTATACAGTTTAAGGAAAATCCACTGGGTCCATTTAAAGTAAGCCGGGTCGGTGGTATTCACCTCGCGTGACCAGTCGTAGCTAAATCCGATCCCTTTGAGTTGTTTCTTGAAATAGGCGACATTTTGCTCGGTGGTGACGCGCGGGTGCTGGCCGGTTTTGATGGCGTATTGTTCAGCCGGCAGGCCGAAGGCGTCCCAGCCCATCGGGTGGAGGACGTTGAATCCTTTCATCCGTTTGAATCGGCTGACAATGTCGGTGGCGGTGTACCCCTCGGGATGACCCACGTGGAGGCCTGAGCCGCTCGGGTAGGGGAACATGTCGAGGCAGAAGAATTTCGGGGGCAGCTGGCCCTTGGCGCAATTTGCACCGTGCCGCGTAGCAAAAGGGTGTGCCTCCGGGATATTCTCGCCCGGGTTCCACGCGCGGAAAGTTTCTTGTTTATCCCAAAAAGCCTGCCATTTGGGTTCGATCTCTGGAAATGGATATTGCGGTCGCATAATTGAACCGGTGAGTAAACCACGAAGCGGTAAAGCTGGCAAAGCGGAAATTTCTCTTGGGGGGGGATTTATGCGGATATGGACTCCACTGGGGATTCTAGATTGCTTCCGCATCCGCCCTTCTCTCCATTCCTTTTAAGAGATCAGACTTTAAAATTTCGTCGAGATGATATATGATGATGTCATCATGAGAATAATTATAGAACTCCCTGAAGATCAGGTGAATGCTCTTGCTGAGCTTTGCAAATCAGAAGGAATCTCTCGCGCGGAAGCGATTTAAAAGGGCCTTGGGGGAAATGCTCGCTCGAAAACAGACTCAAAGCAGGGAACAGGCCTTTGGGGGATGGGAAAATCGTGGGGATAGCCGGAAGATCGTGGACGATCTGCGTGAGGAGTGGAAATCATGAAGGCGGTCATCGATAGTGATGTCTTGATGGACTATCTCCAAGGAGTCAATGAGGCAAAGATAGAAATCAGCAGATATAGTGATCCTCTCTACTCCATCATTTCTTGGATGGAAATGATGTGTGGAGCTCAAACAGATCATGAACGAATGAGGCTTATTGAGCTTTTGCATGCATCCAGCAAGCCCTGGAGATTCGTGAAAATCAAGGTCGGAAACCTTTTGAGGCAATTCGTCGATGAAAGATAAAGCGTCCGAGTAACACTACTCAGTATTCATTTCTGATTACCCGCAAATTGCGCGGAAACGTTCAATAAATGGTTTCCAAGAGATTTGGTTTACTGGTTCAAAATATTTGACTGGGAACGAGTCGCTGACGATTTTGCGGAGTTCCTCGTGGTTATGGATGTCACCCATGGCGAGGGACTGCATGAGGATATTACCGAGGGCGGTGGCTTCGACCGGGCCGGCGGCGATAGTGATTCCGCAGGCGTCCGCGGTGAATTGCTGGAGGAGTTCGTTTTTAATCCCGCCCCCGACGACATGGAGGGTTTTGATTTTTTTGCCGGTGACCTCAGAGATTTTTTCCAGGGTCACACTGTAAAGACATGCGAGGCTTTCGAGTGCGCAACGGATGATCTCACCATGGGTCTCTGGGACGGCCTGACCTTTTTCGCGGCAGAACCCCTGGATTTTCGAGGGCATATCGCCGGGTTTCAGGAATCGGGCATCATTCGGGTTAATGAGTGAACCGAAGGGTTTGGCCTCGGACGCGATATGGGTGAGCATCGAGTAATCATAATGGTGCCCGACTTTTTCCCATGTCCGGCGACATTCCTGTACGAGCCACATGCCGATGATATTTTTAAGGAAGCGGGTGGTGCCGTCGATGCCTTGTTCATTGGTGAATTCCGCAGCCAGGGCTGAGTCTTTGACAAATGGTTTAGTCAGCTCGACGCCCATCAAGGACCAGGTGCCCGAACTCAAGTAAGCCCAGTTTTTGCCCGTGGCAGGGACCGCAGCGATGGCAGCCCCGGTGTCATGGGAGCAACTCGCCACGACCTCGCAATTTGTCAGGCCGAGCTCGTGAGCGACTTGGGGCTGGACCGGGGCGATCCGCGTGGCGGAGGGAAGGACATCGGGGAAGATGTGCTTTGGGAACTTGAATTTGCTGATGATTTTTTTCGACCAGGCACGTTTTTTGGGGTTGTAAATCTGGGTGGTGCTGGCGAGAGACTCCTCCATGACCGCTTTACCGGAGAAAAGGAAATTAAGGAAATCGCCCATACAAAGGAGTTTATCCGCCGATTTGAGCAGGGCGGGGTCCGATGAATTATGGGCGTGGAGCTGGTAAAGGGTATTAAGAGTCATGAATTGGATACCGGTTTCTTTATAGATATCTTCCTTGCTCATGACGGCAAAAGCGCGTTCAAATCCCCCGTCGGTGCGGCTGTCCCGGTAATTATAGGGGGTTCCCACCAGAGGTTCGATTTTCCCCGTCAGGCAGTAGTCCACACCCCAAGTATCGGATGAAAGACTGCGGGGCTGGATTCCTTGGGCGGTGACCTTCGCGATTCCTTTTTTAATCTCATCAAAAAGGCGCAAGACATCCCAGCGCAAGGTGCCATTGACATTGATGATGACATTGGGAAAACGGTGCATTTCGTCGAGGGAGACTTTTCCATTCTCTAAGGTGCCGAGCATGACGCGCCCGCTTTCTGCTCCAAGATCGATTCCAAGATAATGTTTTGCGCTCATAGGAAAAAATATTTTTTGTTGGGGTTTGAAGGGGCAGAATGAACAAAGTCGGATCGCTTTGAAAACATTTTATTTTTCGAATAGAAGATTTTTCGGATGGTATTCCCCGTATTCAAGGCTTAAGAGTGAAAGCCTGTTATGGCTATTATCCACCGAAATCTCTGTGATCCCATTATTTGGGCCTTGAACGAAGTCTTTAATCAGGGCCGTTACACCGACAAGGTGCTCGAACGTGTCTTGAAGGAGGATAAACGCCGTGGAGCCCGCGACCGGGCGTTTATTGCGGAGAATGTTTATGAGATCGTCCGCTGGCGCAGACTTTTGGGATTTTGTATCGGGATCGACAAAGAAACAGGATTTACCCAGATGGAACTCTGGAAACTCTTTGGTGCACAAATAGTCCTGGCGGGGATGGAGTTACCCAAATGGGTGGAATTCGCCCCCCTTGACGACAAGGATATCCGGAAAAACCGCAAGTCCCATAAATCTCGAGCGGTCGAACAGTCGGTTCCTGATTGGATGGATACCCTCGGTGAAAAAGAACTCGGCCCTGTCTGGGGCCGGGAACTCATGGCTTTAAATCAAAAAGCTACCTTGGTCGTCCGGTGCAATTTGCTCAAGACCACACCGGATCATGTCGCTAAAAGCTTGCTAGAACTCGAAGTGCCGACCGAGTTTGATGAACGTTTCCCGCACGCACTTATTTTAAAGAAAAGGATTAATCTTTTCTCGACGGACCTTTTTAAGAATGGTCATGTCGAGGTCCAAGATGCCGCGTCGCAGGCCGTGTCAGCATTCCTCGATGTAAAGCCCGGAATGCGTGTCGTGGATGCTTGTGCAGGGGCGGGGGGAAAGAGCCTACACCTATCCGCACTCATGCAAAATAAGGGCAGGATTATCGCTCTCGACACTGGGGAACGCCGTTTGGATGAGCTCCGTAAACGGGCCGCTCGTGCCGGAGCTGATAATATCGAGGCCCGGATTATTGATGGGGCAAAGACCGTCAAAAGAATGGAGAAATCCGCGGACCGCCTGCTTTTGGATGTGCCGTGCTCTGGCCTAGGTGTCCTGCGACGAAATCCTGATGCGAAATGGAAACTTTCCCAAGAGGAAATCGAGCGGGTCAAAGGGATCCAACGCGAGATCCTTACTAAATACCCCGTCATGCTTAAACCCGGGGGCATCATGGTTTATGCCACTTGCAGCATTCTGCCAAGTGAGGGTGAAGATCAAATTGCCTGGTTCCTGAAAGAGAATCCTGATTATAAACTCCTTGCTGAAAAACGTCTCTCAGTCGCCAAAGATGGTTTCGACGGTTTCTACATGGCCAAGCTCCAACTCGGAGAGTAAGGCTTTTTGTCGAGGATGCGGCCCTTGTGACGCCGCCGTAGCAATTTGCTCGGTGGTTAGTGATTAAAATCATGGTAAAGCCTGATTTTAGGCTCTTCCATTTTCAGAATGATCCGCCGTGGTATGGGTATCTTGCCCATGCCACTTACTTCAAACAATGCCATTTTTCTCTTTTGAGTTAAGAGAGTCTGGTTAGGCGCCAAATGAGTCTTTGAGGCGTTCGCCCCCGAGGATGTGGACGTGGAGGTGGGGGACTGTTTCTCCGGCGTTAGGGCCTGAGTTAATCACGATACGGTAACCGCCCTCTTCGAGTCCTTCCTTTTTTGCCACCCTTTGAGCGCTCAAGAGGAGGTGTCCAAGGAGGGCGTGGTCTTCTGGGGTCGCTTCAGCCAGCCGTGTAATTTGCTTTTTGGGGATCACAAGGTAATGCCCCAGCGCTTGAGGATGGAGATCTTTGATGGCGATACAATGATCGTCTTCATGGATAAAGGGGGAGGGGATTTCGCGATTGATGATTTTAGTAAAAATAGAGTCACTCATAATGGAAAAGAGATTAACAAAATCCGGTATGACTCCGCAATCAAAACAAAGACCGCTTGCATGGGCGCGGCTTTTTGTTTTTGATAGAGGGAAAATAATCACTCACCTCTCATATGTATTTTAATAAAATCCACAATCCTCCGAACTTCGCATTTATTCCCGCCAAAGGACTCAAGAATAACAGGGTTAAACTGCCCGGACACCAGATCAGCCTGAAAACAGCCGATCTGGGGGAGGATGTCTTTGAGATTTCATTTGGATCCCCACAGTGGGATTACCGCAGTGACAGTGGACTGGATTTAAATGCTTTTCGAGCCCCCAGCAGTGCCTGCCTGCAAATGGCGGCTCATGGCGGTTTTTCTGTTTCTTTAGGCAAAAGCAAATTACTCGAAACAACCCAGGAAGAAGCCTTCGGAGTTTGTGGAAAGAGCTGGATGATGCAGTTCGTCCCTCCATCGAATGCAGAGTTTTATGGAATGGGAGAAAAGAATAATGGATTTGAGAAGAGCGGAGTGCGTACAAAATTTTGGAATACCGATGTCTGGGCGGATTTCCATGCGGACGCCTATATTAACGGGACGACTGACCCGATGTATGTATCGATTCCCTATGTGATTATCAAACAAGATAATACTTATGTGGGGATTTTAATTGATAACCCATACGCCAGCTTTATGGGGGTGTCGCCCGTAGTCAGTATCGGTGGGGATCAAATGAAGCTTGAAGGACGCCAGCCATTTTTCCTCGGGGCTGAAGACGGGACAGCGCGTATCTATGTGATCGTGGGACCGAGCTTGGACGCGTTAACCCGTAAATACCAACGGCTGGCCGGGGTGACCCCGCGTCCACCCCTTTGGGCGCTCGGATATCACCAGTGCCGCTGGGGGTATCAAAGCCATATATGCCTCGACAAACTGGATAAAAACTTTTCAAAACATGGAATCCCCTGTGACGGTCTCTGGTTAGATATCGACTACATGGATGGATACCGGGTTTTCACGATGGATAAAAAACATTTTTCGAGTCCTGTTGCTCAAATCGCCGACGTGAATAAGCGAGGACGCAAGGTGGTGCCGATTATTGATCCTGGGGTCAAACTCGATCCGGGGTATAAAGTCTATGATGAGGGCGCGAAAGCAAAGGCTTATTGCAAAACCCCCTCTGGTAAGGACTTTGTCGGGTTTGTCTGGCCGGGGGCGACAGTATTCCCCGATTTTGCTTCGCCCAAAGCACGCCAGTGGTGGGCAGGGCAGGTTGCGCAATTTGCGCGGCAAGGGATTTATGGGGCTTGGCTCGACATGAATGACCCAGCTGCCGGGGCTTCTGAACTTGACCCCATGCTTTTTAACGGGGGAAAATGGCCTCACCAAGCTTATCATAATCAATACGCCCTAGGAATGGCGATGGCCACGCGAGCGGGATTTTTACAGGCTCATCCGGACAAGAGGCCATTCCTCCTGAGCCGGAGTGGGTTTACTGGAATGGGTAAATATGCTGCGATCTGGACGGGGGATAATTTTTCTAATGAACACCACCTAAAAAACGCCATTCCCATCTCGTTGAATCTCGCTATTTCAGGGATTCCATTCAATGGCCCGGATGCAGGGGGATTTGGCGGGGATACCACAGCCGACTTGATGGTGGCCTGGCATAAAATGCAGTTTCTTTTCCCATTTTTGAGGAACCATACACATACAGGAACCCGTGATCAGGAGCCTTGGGCCTTTGACAGGAAGACACTCGTGATATTGCGTGATTATATCCGCCAGCGCTACAAATTACTGCCTTATCTCTATAACCTGTATATCGAGCATGAGCGCACCGGGGCCGCGATCATGAGGCCGCTCTTTTACGATTTTGAGGATACGCGCAAATTGCCCTTGGGCAAGGTGGGTGACCAATTCATGGTCGGCCCAGCGCTCATGCAAGCCCCTGTATTATCCGAAAAAGGGATGGAACGTGATGTCGTCCTGCCCCGGGCCAAATGGTTCTCCTTGATCGACGGGAAATGGATAACCGGAGGGCGCAAACTCCCCGTGAAACAAACAGCGCAAACAACACCCCTTTATTTCCGGGAAGGATCTATCGTCCCGATGCAGGCAGGTGAAAGGAAAACACAGGTCAATGACCTTAAAAAGATCGAACTCCATCTTTTCCTGTCAGTAGCGTTTAAGAGCACCGCCCAGTACCGTTACGTCTTTGATGACGGGGAAAGTTTCGAGTACCGGAAAGGCTTCTATTCGGAATATTTGATTACGGTGAAGGCTACTGGGAAAAAACTCGGTGTGGACATCCAGACTATCCAGAACACCTCAGGTCCGCTTGAGGTTTCATTTGTGGTTTATGATTCCTTTGACCAGCTGGAAACGAAATCAGGGAAAGAAGTTGTTAAAATGGAATTAAAACCATCCTCATGGACTTTGGCTGGGAGCAAATTGCGCGGGTTCAAAACCCGATTCCTCAAAATCAATTAATGATCACGGCGAGATTTTTCTCGCTGCAATAAGTGGCGATCGCGAGGCGGATGTATTCGACCAGTTCATCATGTTGGCGATGGCACTTTTTGCGCCAACGTTTGGCACCACGCAAGGTTTTAACGCATTTGCGGATATTGCGGATATGAAGCGCCTGCGGATGGCAGGAGAGGGCATCGGCGACTTGGCGGCGGAGCTTTTCGTAGAATTCGATCTCCATAGGGACACCATCACCCGTTGTGAGTAAATTCAGGTCGATAATCGACTGGGCGGGAATGTAATGGAAGTGATCAGCGACTTTATCGAGATTGAGTTTACGTAAGACAAAACGAATAATTTCCTCAAAAGTCTCAAGGGTCATCATGTTTTCTTGGACATTCGAGATGAAATGCTCCAGTAATGCGCGCGCAAAAGATTCGGCATGGATCCAGTTTTCCCCTGTGGCTGATTCAGAGGATTTACGTAGCGAGATGACCAGTGACCCGTAATTCACCGGGGCGCGGTGCCCGGTTTTAGGGAATTCTATGATAATATTAGATTGGTCGATTAATCTCATTTTGCGGTCCCAACCACGGGTTGGGATAAATTATTCACTTCACTGATGAATTCATTAATATCACGGAAACTCCGATAAACACTGGCGAAACGGACATAAGCCACCTCGTCGAGTTTACGGAGCTTACGCATGAGGAGCTCCCCGACAGCCGTCGAAGGAATCTCCCGTTCGTGATCATGGCTGATTTCGTCGTGGATTTCATTCACCAAGATTTCGATTTGTTCGAGGGAAATAGGGCGTTTTTGACAGGCGATTTCTATGCCTTTCAGGAGTTTCGTACGGTCAAATTTCTCACGGCGACCATCCCTTTTTACGACAAAGAGGGCATCCTTTTCCACCTGCTCATAAGTCGTGTAGCGGTGGGCGCAATTCAGGCATTCACGCCGACGCCTGATGACATCACCTTCACGTGATGTTCTTGAATCAATGACTTTATCGTCTTGGCAACCGCATTTCGGACACTTCATTAAGTACCTACAATATTTAGTGTTAGGGATAACGGTTAACACAAGGAATAGACTTGTCAATGATGATATTCAAATTCGCTCTATTAATAAAAATATTTCCGAGTCAGACACCCACAAGATATAGGGGGTAGGGATCAAGCTGAGCAGATATAAAAAAAGGATATTTCGCCTTATTTGACGAAATATCCTGTGCGGGAAATTAAAAACGATGAAAGAAATTTAGGGGATAAACTTCCCCTCATTAAGGATCAACTCTGTCGAGCCTTGGTCACCCCAACCGGAAGATTCTAGGTTGAACCTGATTTTCTTCGCCCCATCCGGGATTTTTAGAGTGACCTCATCCAGAGATTCTCCTGAGCCTTCCGCTACAGTCATGCGTGCAATCGGGATGCGAAAAACTTCCTTTTCATCGATATAAACGACAAATACACTCTGTTGATTAATAGGAGTCCCCGGTAGGGTATAGTGGTATGCGTAGTCACTGATGAGGAGTTTGGATTTAAATTCTTTTGCTCCGGCAGGAATATTATATGTGGCATCATAATACATATTAAACTGGCGGGTAAGTAATCCTACTCCGGTCACAAACTCTCCACCAACAGCAAAAACGTCTAGGTTTGAAGCTTGATAAATTTGTCCTTCTTGAAATTTATAATCTTTTGGGATTTCCTTCACGATTTTACGACCGCCCGCATAAAGGAAATTTGATCCAGCACCGTAGTCAATAATCATATTTTCAGCTTTTTCACCGGTTCTTGTGATTATTGTATCATCTACCAAGTATGAGCCCCAGACGATTTCGGGCTCCATATTTACGAGGAGTGTTTCAGCTTTGATGAGTGTTTGAGAGAGTAAGAGAAGTGACGCTGAGCTTAATAGATACAACATTGTTTTCATAAATTTAACCTATTGTTATTTGAACATTATGCAATAAAAAAGATCCAAAATAATCTATTCAATCAGACTGGGGTTAGTCCTGATTTATTCAATTTAAAATGAGGAGTAAGTCTTAATGAGGTTTGCGCGGTGGGATATGTCCTGAATAGTGATTTCCTTGAGACGGCGCATGCTAAAGGCTTCCACATTATAAGAAGCAACCACTGTTCCGTGGATGACAGCCTTTTTTAAGGTTTCAAAGTCGTGTTTATCCGCTTGGGCGAGATAACCCATTAATCCACCGGCAAAACAGTCACCGGCACCGGTAGGGTCTTTGACTTCATCGAGTGGGAAGGC
>JAWXBN010000108.1 GCA_034440155.1 Verrucomicrobiota bacterium
GTTCAGCGCCTCGACCCTCGATCTCAATGGGTTCAGCCAGACAAATAACTCGGTCACCTTCAGCACTAATAATATCACCATTGATTTTGGTAATGGAGGGGCCGCGACCAATACTTTTCTGGCCCGGCAATTTAACCCCGGCAGCTTTAGTTTCTCTGTTTGGAATTGGAGTGGATCACTGGGCCAAACCAATGGTCTTGACCGATTTTATACCACCAATAATTTAGGTCTTTTAACGGGTGTGAACTTTTATTCCGACGGGGGCACGACCCTCCTCGGTGGCGGATATTATGCAGAGACCCGTCTAATCGGTGCTGGACTCTATGAATTAATCCCTGTCCCCGAGCCAAGTTATCAATGGATCGTATTGAGCGTGCTGGCAGGATTAGCTTTCCGGTTTTTTCGGCATCCTCCTGCAAAACGCTCACCCCGTATTTTAGACATTTTCCCACCGGAATAATTTTATTTCTAAACTTTCTTGACCGCTTCGCTTGACATTTTACCGAATCGTTACACCATTCATATTGTTCAAATCAAAGAACAAGAACCATTCGCACATTACTGGAGTAACCGCAGACATGAATAAAATCAGCCGCCTATTGGGTATCACCCTTCTTTTCGTCTTATCCTCAGCATCGTTAATCGCTCTACCACTCCAGACAAATAATTCCGATATCAAAGCAGTACCCGCCCCCGGCCCGGTCAAAATCGATGGTTCATCCGAAGATTGGGATCTATCCGGGGAGATGCTTGTGTACCCGGCCCGGATTAAACGGGAAAAAACCTCCGTCAAGGTTTATGCCATGTACGACAAGGATAACCTCTATCTCCTCATGAAATGGCGCGACTCGAGCCCTTTGGTCAACCGTGTGGATGCAAATGCTTCCCCCGATGCAGGGTGGATGGGAGATGCATTACAAATGCGGTTTATTACTGATCAAATGCTCCATATCACGGCTTACTATTCGACTAAAAGCGATAAATCAGTGGTTCATATCACGCCGGATACCGGACAGCCTAATGGCCCGGGATCAAAGCTTTTCCGTACGGACGGCAAAAGCCTGAAAGACCCTAGCGGCGTGGAAGAAATTTTTGTCGAAGATGCCGACAAACGCGGTTATACGCAGGAACTCAAAATCCCTTGGTCTATCCTCTTCAAAGACCCGTCAAAGGTCAAAGCGGGAATGTCCTTTACCTTCACGGGTGAATATTTCTGGGGTGGACCTTCCGGCACAAACTGGCCGGCGACAAATTACGCCGACCCGATTAACCCTGCCAATCCCCAACGTGTGGTGCTCTACCAGAATAGTGGAGCTTGGGGAAAAATGATCCTCTCCGAAAAAGGGAATTTCCCTAAAGTCCAAGCCGAAGCTGACAATGATAAACTCCAAGGCATTGTTTCCCTGAAATTCAAAGTGCCTGCTGATGCTAAAAAATTCACCGTCGTCATCGATGATGACAAAGGTAATCGCGTGCGTAATTTAGTCGCCCACGTCAATGTGGAGGATTATCTCATTCCCGGTAAGAAGGATGAAATCGAAGTCATGTGGGATGGCAAAATAAACGGTTTCTGGAATAAAGACCTTAACCTATTCCTCGGCGACGTCACGACCGCAGGGAAATATACTGCCCGTGCCATCGTCCACCCCGGTGTCGGGGTGACTTATGCCGGGAACTTCTATAACCCTGGCCTCCCGCCTTGGGATGCGATCAATGATGAGGGCGGACGGATGAAGATGTTTGGTGGCTGGGGTTTCGACCACTCGATTCCGCATGCCGTGGGAATCATGCCTACTACATATAAGGGGGAACCTCGTGTATTCCTCGGCTGGGGTGAAGGCGAAACAGGGGTCGGGTTTATTGCGCTAAATAAAGATAATCAAAAAATATGGAGTTACATCGCCCGCGGACAAGGAGCCCATTACATCGTCCCAACAGACAAATATGTCTATTTTAACTTAGGGCCTCAGGATATTCTCCGGCTTAACCCCGATAAACTCGGTAGTCAGGACCCCAAAGATCCCGAGATAATTAACTTTGGAAATGGACAACCTAAAATCCATATTAATGGTGATACTTACGGGCCAGTCACGGGGCTCACCATCTCAGGGGGGCAAATATTTGCCAGTACTGGAAAAGGCAAATTACTCGCTTTTGATGCTGAATCCGGCGATGCCAAAGGAGAAGTCGAGAACAAAGGCATTACCCGCCTGACCAGCGGCCCAGAAGGATTTATCTACGGGGTTTCTGCCTCGGGTGAGCTCATGCGTTTTAAAGCCGGGCAATCCCCGGAACCCGTCAAACTCGCCGGTGTGAATGCCGCTGCGGTGGCATTCGACACCAAAGGCAAAATGTATATTAGTGATAAGGACGAGAAAACCGTGAAAGTATTCGCTAATGGGAACCCCGATGCGAAACTCGAAAAAACCCTCGGTGAAAAAGGAGGACATCAACCCGGCCCTTGGAATGCCCAGCGCATGAATGAGGCCATGTCATTGGCGATCGAGGAAATAGACGGCAAACAAATTATCTGGGTCGTCGAAAATAGTCAGAGTCCTCGCCGGATCAGCACTTGGGGAGAAGACGGTAAATTAGCCAAAGACTACATCGGGAATACCCGGTACCAAGCCTCCGGCGGATTCATGAGCGACACGGTCCCTGACATGGGATTTATCGACGGCGTCCGTTTCAAGATCGATTACGCGAATCAGACCTATACGCCCCTCGAAATCCTCGTCGGCCCTTCAGAAGCTAAAGAAGGCCAATTTGAACCCTTCCTGATGACTAAATTTGTTTCAGACCAATCACTAAGCTTTGGGAATGGTTATCATTTCATCTCAAAAGCCTCTGGCAAGGAAGAGGAATATATCAACGAGAACTCGGCTGTATTCATGAAACGTAATGGCCGCTGGCGTGCCGTGGCTGTCTTGGGTAATGCCCAAATGGCCGACAGCTATAAACTCCCCTCAAAAGCTCCTACACCGACATCTGTTTTTAGTTGGAACGACACGAATAAAGACGGATTCGTCTCCGCCGAAGAGATCACGTGGAAAGATTTTGGCAAAAAAGACATGATGAATGGTGGTTGGGGATATAAGCCGGATACAAAAACCCTGACTTATTATCACAGCGGATTTGGTTTTAAACCCGTGAAATTCACCGATGACGGAGCCCCTATCTATGATGTCAACCAAGGGGAAAAACTCCCCGAGCAAGCAGGAGAAGCCAATGGACAGATGTCGAAAACACAATTTGGCTGGACGGCCAGCCGCCGTAATCCCCTCGACGGGGACGGCATTTTTGACAAACTCCATGGAGTTATTTTCGGTCTTAACGATATTACCGGCTATGATAACAAAGGCAATTTGCGCTGGGTCTATCCAAATTTCTGGTGTGCTGTCCACGGCGGAATGACTGCCCCGATGGCCATGCCCGGTGTAATCATGGGTTCACTCAAGACCACCGGCATCACCGAATATGACGGATACTCAGTCATTTCGATCCGGGGTAACCACGGACAAGAATTCCTCCTCCGTGACGATGGGATCTATATTGGTGAACTCTTCACCGATGCCCGAATGGACCCAGAAGGTCTCCCCCCAGTGCGTGACCTCAAACAAGTCATCGGAATGCCCTTAAATAATACTTCCCTCGGGCAGGAATGTTTTAATGGCTGGTTTGGACGCCAGTCCGACGGGAAAACACGGATGACCTATGGGAATACTGACGTCCGGATCGCTGAAGTCAGTGGTATCGAAAAAATCAAAAATCTTGATCCTTTACCCATCGACTTTACTGACAAACTGGTCGCGGAAGCCAAAGCTTTCCAACCCAAACTCGGGGCCAGTCAAGGCCAGACCACGTATGTCGTGTCCAAGGGAGGCGAAATCGCCCCTGATGGCAAAGTCTTTGACGCCACCGATGTCATCCGGGTCTTTCAAGGCAAAGAGGAAGTAGGTCAGGCAGTCATTCGTTTTGACGACAATAACCTCTATGTCGGCTGGCGCGTCATCGACAGCACCCCGCTCCAGAACCTCGGTAAAAAAGCTGAAAATGCATTCAAAACCGGGGATAGTGTGAATCTCTTCATCGCTGAGGATAAAAACTACGGAAAAACCTCGATTGAGGGGATTCGTGTCCTCCTGACTAATCTGAGCGGTAAACCCACCGCCGTGGTTTATAAACCCACAGGCAGCGGCAAACCCTACACATTCGAGTCACCCGTCAGGAAGACAACCTTCCAATACGTCTCCGAGGAACCCTCCATTAAATTTAACACCACTCCAGGACAGGGCGATTACATTGTCTCTGCGACGATCCCTTGGAGTGTGCTCGGGCTTAAACCCGGGGCCGGGACAAAATTCAAGGCTGATATCGGTATCCTCTTCTCCGACCCCACAGGCGGCAATATCGGTAAA
>JAWXBN010000109.1 GCA_034440155.1 Verrucomicrobiota bacterium
GAACCACTCACTCCCGTAATACAAACGAATTTCCCTAATGGAATCTCGCAATCAATCCCGCGCAGGTTATGCTCCTCAGCCCCGATGACCTGGAGTTTTTTGCTTTTTCCGGACTCCGTCGGGTCCGGGTTTTCACACGGTCCACCTTCCATCCCGGTAAGGGTCGATGGAGCGATTTGTTTACGGCCACTGAGGTAATCTCCCGTGATGGAGTTTTTTGCCTGGAGCAATTTGCTGTGAGTCCCTTCGTATGAGATATGTCCGCCGTGACGTCCGGATCCGGGGCCGAGATCGATGATGTGATCGGCCACACGCATGACAGCCTCCTCGTGTTCGACGACGACGACAGTATTACCCCGGTCGCGCAATTTGCCCATGACATCCACGAGCCGCCCGATGTCACGGGGGTGGAGCCCGACGGTGGGTTCATCTAATACAAAAAGGGTATTTACGAGGGAAGTGCCCAGGCATGAAGTGAGGTTGACACGAACAGTTTCTCCCCCCGAGAGGGTCCGTGTCGAGCGGTTAAGGATTAAATACCCTAGGCCGACATCGCGTAGGTATCCTAAGCGCGAGAGGATCTCGCCGCGGAGCATTTCCGCAGTATTAATACGCCCTGTCGACTTTTGAGGGGGCACCGGCCCGGACGTGAGGCGTAGGGACTCCAAAAAGGGGATCAACCGGTCGATTGGCATCGTTGACATTTCGGCAATGGAAAGGCCGTTGATCTGATAATACTCGGTATCGGCATTAAACCGGCGGCCATGACAGGTCGGGCAGGGGCGGTAGGAACGGTAGCGCGCTAATTGCACGCGTACGTGCATCTTGTATGATTTACTTTCCAGCCATTCAAAATAACCGCGCACCCCGTACCATTTTTTATTTTCCCAGAGTTCCTCGGCTTTCAGTCGGCGGTCTTCACCAGAGATGATAATGGATTGATGGATTTTAGAGAGTTCACAGAAAGGAATCTGTGTCGGGATATGGAGCTTTTTACAAGCTGCAAGCAAATCCTTTTGGCAGGGTTGGCCACTTTCAGTCTGGAAAGGTTTAACGACGCCTCCGGCTATGGATTTATTTTTGTCAGGCAGGGCAAGGTCATAATCAATCTCGATGACTCGTCCAAATCCTTTGCAAAGGGGGCATGCCCCGAGCGGGTTATTAAAACTAAAAAGGCTGGGGGTCGGAGCCCGGAAGGTTTTATCATCGTCGGGTGAATACCAATCATTTGTGAATGTATTCTTTTGACGCTCAGGAGAAGAAATAGGGATAATGGAACATCGGTTCCGCCCGTAACGGTAAGCACTCTCGATAGCCTCAATAAAGCGGGAGCGAGTTTCGGACTCGATCCGGAGCCGGTCCTGGATGACATCAAGGGATTCGATTTGGGTGGGATCCAAGCCCGATAACTTTTCATGATCGGGTTCATCAGTCCGGAATACCTCCCCGGCAATGTACACACGCAAATAACCTTGAGCTTTGACAAAGGTGAAAAGGTCATGGAAAGAAGCCTTGGATGCACGCTTTTTAGTTTTTTTATCGGGTTTCGGCAGGGAGATCGAAAAAGTGATCAGGACATCTTCGCCATCCATGTCACTGAGTACTTTGATCCATACATCGGCGGGCGCATCGGGTTTGATTTCGCGGCCGGTTTTGCTGCTATAACACTTCGCCAAATTCGCGTAGAAGAGTTTGAGGTAGTCATTGACCTCGGTCATTGTCCCGACGGTCGAACGCGAAGTGCGGACATTATTAGCCTGCTGGATCGCGATGGCCGGGGGGATCCCTTCAATCGAGTCGACTTGTGGTTTATCCATCCGGTCGAGGAATTGGCGGGCGTAGGGACTGAAAGTTTCCACATACCGGCGTTGCCCCTCCGCATAAAGAGTTTCAAAGGCTAGAGACGATTTTCCTGAACCACTCAGTCCGGTCACCACGGTTAATTTACCCACGGGGATATCGATATCGATATTTTTGAGGTTATTCTGGCGTGCACCCCTGATTTTGATGGATGTTATCTGATTAGTTTTAGCTGGCATGCGAACGAATAAACTAACACGGATTTCAGACTCTGCAACGGGCGTGAGTAGAGGGAATGAAATAGGTACTAGGCAGGATCCGTTACTCGTCCCAGGGTATCTTCAATGGTTTATTCTTGAAAGAAGTTATAATTAACTTTGTCATTCTTAAGCATTTCACCCTTGGAATCGATGAGTCCGGCGTCAAAGCGTTTAATCGCATCGAGGCCTTGGATTTCACACACGACGGCTTCGAGGCGTCCGAACATGTAACGGATCTTCCCGTCGTTTTGTTTGCCAAACCAACCGCCAAAGGCTTCTTGGTTCAGGGTGATGGAGCTGAGGTCTTTACCGACTTGGACGGTTTCACCCATGCCCGCAGGATTCAGGCGTGCATCTTTGAAGATACTTGTAATAAAAATGCCATCTTCGGTAAAGAGGTAGCTCTCACCGTAGTTACCCTGGATGGCGACGACCGTGCCGGACTCCCCACCGGGATCAGCCATACCGGCGATAAAGAGTTCACCCCGGGTATTGCCTCGGGATGGTGCGGGGAGCTCCATGGATGCATGGACCCCGGCACCGGCGATCGGGTAACTGCCGACTGGTTTCCCATCCGGGTCTGTAAATAGGTATGAGCCCATATTAAAAAAGGACTTTGGTGCTTCGCGCGGTTTGATACCCAGATCATAAAAGCTCAAGAGATGGCGGCCTACCGGGAAATAACAACCTTCAGCGGTGGATTCGGATTCCTGGAGTTTGGGGGCGGAAGCGGCATCATAAACAGGAATGCCTTCGCTGGTGAATTTGGAAGGTTTCAAAAGCAAATTGCCCAGCACAAGTTCGAGATTTTGATTCATGGGATAGGCGAATCCCATGAGATGATTAATCCGGCCTGTGGTGGAGGGGATGATTTGGAGTTCATTTTCGTCGATGTCCTCGTTATTATTCAGGTCACTCCAGACGTAGATGGTTTTTTCGGGGTCTTCCGGCCGGGCATAGGGATTGCGTTCGGGGTAAGCGGATTTTGTCCAAAAAGCCATGCACGGCCGGTAATCGCCATCTTTTTCGACAAAGAGAAGTAGGTATCCCCTTTCGGTATTAAGAATGTATTCTTTCATGCTACCGGAGGCATTACTCTGGAAAAATGTGGGCCGTGGAAAAATGGCCGCGCCGGTGTATTTATTCCAGGGAGAGTTTTCCTTCAGGGGAGTGGAGGCATAACGCAGGGGACGCCCGGCATCAATGGGTTTGGATGGATCAATGGAATAAATCAGATTCAAGATCAAGGCACGTTTAGGGTCTTGATCATGTTGGGTCATCAGTGTAGCACTGTAGGTGGTAGTGCCGATATATTCCCTTACGATCTTTCCGTCTTTGCTGAATGCGACCACACGGCGGGGATTCTCATTCTCTGCGACCCATAAACGTCCACTGGCATCAGTAGAGATATCCCGAACATCATGTAGGGCCATGGAATCGTAGGCGAGGTCTTTTTGACCTCCCGTGGTGCCGATGGTCCGTATGGATCCCATTTGCGGTGAAAAAACTTTGACTTGGTAGTCCGGGCCGTAGTCCATGATAGAGAGGTTACCTTGTTTGTCGAAGGTCATGGGACCCGGTTTTTTTAGGCCCAGAATGGTTAACGGATTGCCTTCGGTTTTATCATTGATCACGAATACCCCTTTGTCGGGTGCACTGGCATAGATTTCATCCTTGGCGGGATTATAGGCGAGCTGCACAGGCTCTGAGTGGGGGTAAGAAGCGATTTTTTCACCGGTGTCCTTATTAATGAGTTGCACTTCATAGGCAGGGGTACCTGATTCGGGTTTGATACAGACTGCGGCAAATTTTTTTGAGACGGCAATACTGATTCCTTCTCCGAGGAGTTTTATGACTTGGACTTGTCCTGTTTTTCTTTGGAAAGTTTTATTCTTTCCGGTGCCGACGGCGAGTTTAAATAGATCGGTTCTTTTGCCAGCAGTCAGCACCCATATCTCATCATCAAAAAAATCTGTAGCGACAGTCCCGTCGAATATGGAGCGTTTGTAGCCATGGATTTTTTTACCATCCTTATCGATAATGATACTTGAGTCCCCCCCCTCGGCGCAGGCTGATGTGATGATGCCCGCCCACAAGACATCAGGATTCAGGCTCATAGAAAGACTGACTGGACCACTGTGGTCGCCGAGCCAACCGCTATTCATATACCCCCCCCAAGGAGGGGTGCCCGGGTTATACCAACTGTATTCATAAGGTATTGACAGTAGGGGTAAGGATAATCCCTTGGCCCGGTATTGGCCGGGGGCGACGGTTTTGGCCAAGTCATCGTTGCCGTCCCAGGAGACGAGGAGCTCCATCTTTCCATCAGGCGTCGTCACTCCGGTTTTGAATTCTTGGGGGGAAGTCATGGAGTGGAGGTTACGAACCCGTTTACCATTCATGTCTTCGATGACGACAGAGAAAATCTGATGGTTTGTCGGGATTGAAAATTTAATCGCGCCTTGTGGCTGGATTATCCCAGTTGAGCCAGGCTCTTTTGCCTCCTCGCTCTGGAGGTGTGCCGGGAAAAAGAGAAATGTCAGGCAGAACAGAGCGGAAAAAAGTTTGGGAGACATGCCCTGCATATTTGCAGATCTTTTCCGGCTATACAAAGCAAATTGCTCGGGATAGATTGCTGTTTAATGGCAGGGGGAAATTCCAGGGAAAGCATATTTAAACCGGACTCGGTAATTTGGAAAATTACCCGGGAGAATTGTATCCTACTCAATGGCCCAGCGGCGGCGGTGCTGCAAATTGCCCATCCGCAAATTGCGCAGGGGGTATTCCGGTATTCGAACTTCCGGGGAGATTCATGGGGACGGCTTGTCCGTACGTTAGCCACGGTTTACACAGTGACATTTGGTTCGAGGGAAGAAGCTCAAGCCCTGAAAGCCCGTATGATAGAGATGCACCGGCGTATCGAGGTCTCCGACGGGAAAGAAATGAAAACAGCACTCGATCCTGATTTACAATTCTGGGTCTTGGCCACTTTGATCATGGGCAGTATTGATGGGTATGAACGTGTCTTTGGTGTGATTTGTCTGGCGGATAAAGAGCAGTTTTACCAGGAGATGAAAGTTTTTGGGGAATATTTTGGTCTTCCGCCCGATTACGGTCCGGGGGAATTCGCGGAGTTCGAGGACTACTACGAACAAAGGCTTTTGGACAAATTGCTCGGGTCGGATCCCTTGTGCGCGCAACTTGCTCAGGACATCGCCTACCCCCGCAGTCCCTTTTGGTTGGCTGTGGCCATGCGCCCCTTTAAATTTATCGTTATCGAGACATTACCGCGCAATTTGCTCGGTCCCCTTGGATTCCGTTCCACCGCCTGGACAAGGTATTGCTGGGGTGTCTCATGCAAATTGCTCCGGGTGATTATCCCGTTGTTACCGGGTTTTTTGCGTTATTGCCGGTCCTATCGAATCGCCTTTCAAAAATAATTCCTGTAGATTTTGATTCACAAGTCGCTGGAATCAGATATATGCGGATGGATAAGGAATAAAATTTATGGGATTCATTCAAGTATCGAAAAAACATTGGGGCTTTGAAGATTCACAAACAGGGGAACCCTTTGTTCCCATTGGAGCCAATCATTGTGGGGTGATGGCGGCAATTGAGGATGGGGGGTATTGCGGTTGTGTCTTCCACCTTTTTGGTAATGACGAGGATACCGCAAAAACCGGTGTGGAGGAGGCCGCCCGGGCTTTTGAAAGAATGGCCGACCTAGGACTCAATGTCGCCCGGATGTGGGTGGAGCCAAATGATTTTTTCCCGGTGGGTTACCGCCTTGATCCTGTGGGCGCGGAGAAATTCGACCGCCTCCTGGATGCTGCCCGAAAGTCCGGTATCCGAGTCTCGTTAGGCATGCACCTGACGCCACACACCTCCGGATGGAAGATCCATAATTTCGAGCCCCCCCACGACCAAAGACTTTTAGAACACCTCTATTTAATGGGGCAACGTTGGGGGAATGATGACCAGATTTTCTCATGGACGATCATCGGGGAAGGCACCCTGCCATGGAATACACCTTATCTCCGCTCCCAATGGTCGACATGGCTACGTTATTGGTATAATGAAACCCTTGACGACCTGCGCAAGGCTTGGGGCAAGGATGTGACAGTAAAAAGTTTTAATGAAGCCCCTGTACCGCCGGAGAATATCGGGCGTAAACTCGGCCTAGCACATGTGGTCCCCGGTAAACTCGATCAATTACCAAAAGACGAGTGGGCGAATTCCACCTGGCGTTATGACTGGCGTCTTTTCATGGACGAGATTGGTTCAAGCAGGGTAGCCCGAGAGGTGCGCATGTTACGCTCCTGCGGCGCGAAACAAATGATTACGGTAGGGAATAATAGCTGGACCTTTCCTAACCTGCCTGCCGGGCAAATGGCGACAGGATATAATCCCTATTTCTATATAGATTATGTGGATTACCTCTGCCTGCATAATTACCCGATGCCTCAATGTCTCGATGGGGCCAGTGGTGATCCCCTCGACAGCGAGGAGGCCATGCAATCTTGGCTCAGTGCCAATGACGCGATGGGACGTATTTGTACAAGCTTAGGCAAACCTGTCATCCTGGAGGAATGGGGCTGGTATGGTGGTGGTGAGGCCCCGGGCCTGGGCGTCACGATGAAACACCGCTCCGAGGAAGATCAGCTCCGTTATTGTGATCGGATCATGGAGACTTCGCAGCATACTTATTCAGGATGGATGAATTGGCTCTGGCGGGATATGCCTAAGGCTGCCGACCTCAGTCGTCTGAGCGGGCTTTATGCAGCGGATGGGAACCGTGTAAAGCCGTGGGGCAAACGTTATGCAGAGTGGGCGGCGAAACTCAAAAAAACCCCGCCGCAACTTTTGCCGGCAAAAAAGACCGTAGAGATGAAAATGAAATCGCTTTACACATCCGATTTAGACCACGAGACCTGGTGGATCGAGGTCTGCCGTGATTACCAGAAAAACGGCCCTTATGATTTTAAACAGGTTTATGAACGTAAACCGCTCACGATCGTCGATACTGACATGACCGGGAAAAAAATCAAACGCGAGAAACCGATTGAAACCCCGATGGGTGTCCGCGAGAATTGAGAATTAAGGGAGTGCAAGAGGCGGAAATATAGAGTGATTTCCCTTTTTTAGTGAACGCCAAACGTTAGTATTTATATGGTAAAATAGGCTTTTATTACGCGTAATAATCATTCGCTTTTAGTGGGGATGTTGTTAATAAATTGCATATATGCAAACATCCCCCTCTTTAAATGATGAAGTCGCATCGAGACGACAAGCGATCACGACTCAAATGGCCAAGGCAATCGTTGGCCAAGAATGGGTGATTGAAAATCTATTATTAACTCTCTTTTGTGGGGGGCATGCTCTGATTCTGGGGGTGCCGGGACTGGCGAAGACACGGATGATCCGTTCACTTTCGCAAATTTTGGATCTATCATTTAACCGGATTCAATTCACACCCGACCTGATGCCTTCGGACATCACCGGCACAGACATTATCGAAGAAGATCATGAGACGAGTAAACGCCGGTTGGCCTTTCTACCCGGTCCCCTTTTTGCGAATCTCGTGCTCGCGGATGAAATCAACCGCACACCGCCAAAGACTCAGGCAGCCATGCTCCAGGCGATGCAGGAAATGGAAGTAAGTATTGGCAATAAAACATATGAGTTACCCCGGCCCTTCCATATTTTTGCGACACAAAACCCGATCGAAATGGAGGGGACCTATGAATTGCCCGAGGCACAGGCCGACCGTTTTATGTTCTGTATCCGAGCGACATATCCCACCCCTGAGGAAGAACACCGGATTGTGCGTCAGACCACGGGGAATGAGGAGGTCGCCCTCACCCCTGTATTAAATGCGGAAGAGCTTTCTCATATTCAAAGAATCGTCCGGGCTGTACCCGTCTCCGACGAGGTGATTGATTATGCAGTCCGGTTAGTGGGGGCCTCTCGTCCGGATCATGATATGGCGGGCGCTGATGTCAAAGAATTCGTCCGATGGGGAGCTTCCCCCCGGGCATCACAATATCTCGTCCTGGGTGCAAAAGGTTATGCGGCGATTACCGGGCAGCCCTGCGCCGATTATGAAGGAGTCCGTTACGTGGCCCAGCAAGTCCTCGGGCATCGAATCTTGATGAATTTCAATGCGCGCGCACAAAAAATCACATCGGAAAATATCATTAACGGTATCTTAAAAACGGTAAAGACCTCATCAGGTAAAGTCCTGATCACAGCCAAGTAGCCATTCTCACTAGCCCGGTAATTTCATGAATCAACCCTCGACAATAGATAAAAGTATTTTCGCAATCGTCGAGAGTCTTGCCTTTCTGGCAGAGTCCACGGTGGAAGGTTTTTTGACCGGGCTGCACCGTAGTCCTTTTACAGGATTTAGCACAGAGTTTGACTCTTATCGCCCGTACATACAGGGGGATGGCTTGCGGCAGGTGGATTGGAAAGTCTGGGCAAGGACAGATAAACTCTACGTGAAACAATTTGAAGACCAGACGAATATGCCGGTTTGGATATTCCTCGACGGTTCAGCATCGATGGATTTCGGCAAAGGAACGGGAAATAAATTCACACGTGCCTGCCAAATAGCTGCAGCCTTAGCTTATCTGATGAATCGCCAGCATGATGCTGCGGGACTGGTGATTTACGGGGGGACGAGGCCTGTTACTGTCCCTCCTGCCACGACGCGGGATCACTTGAATGATCTTTTTCTCGCATTGGCCCGTGAAAAGATCACGGGCAATAAGGATGAGACAGGAGTCCTAATGTCATTACTCCCGATGATTCGACGCAAAGGGATCAGTGTGGTCATCTCGGATTGTCTCGCTCCCGCTGCGCACCTGCGCGCCTTTCTCAAAGGGTTAAGAGCCCAAAGACAGGAAGTGATTCTTTTCCATATCATGAGCCCGTCCGAGTGTGATCTCGGGGAATACAATGGGGCCTTTGTCATGCAGGATCGGGAAACTGGCGAGGAGTTACTGGTGGATGCTCATGCTTACCGTAAACGGTATGCTAAAATCGTCCGCGATTTCCGTGAGGAATTCGCGACCCTCTGTCAGGAGGAGGAAGCTGGGTATCATTTTATCAGGACGGATGATTCCTTGGAGAAAGCACTCCTGGAGTATTTTAGTAGACGTGTGGAGATTCTCTAACCGTGTGGGGATCTTTGACACTGGTTAATGCTGCTTTCCTCTTGGGGCTTTTGGCCTTATCCATCCCGGTGATTATCCATCTTTTGATCCGCCGCCGTTTCAAAAAAATGCCCTTTAGCACACTGCGATTTTTCCTCGACCGGGATCCAAAGCTGCGACACCGTTCGCCCTCGAATCTCCTTTTGTTGTTATTACGTCTGATTCTTTTTGGTTTGATCGTGGCGGCATTTACCAGGCCATTCCTGCCGGTCCCTGGCCAACCGCAGCATGAGGAGGAAAAACCGCGCCAGATTGTTTTAATTCTCGATACGACGGCCAGTATGACCATGGAAAGCCGGGTGGGCTCACGTTGGCATCAAGCTCGGGCCCTTGCACAAAATGCTGTGAAGGGTTTATCCCCAAAGGACTCAATGGCATTAGTCCTGCCCGGAGACCCTCCTGAGACAAAGGTGCCTATGGGCGCGCCGGAAAAAGTCGCCAGCATGCTGGATTCACTGGAGGCCGGGCCGACGACCGGGGAATTGTCGATGGCCCTTGATCACGCGGTCAAACTCCTCGCTGTGGGAAATGCCTCTGCTCAAAAAGAAATCAGGATTATCAGCGATCTTCAGGCTTCCACTCTCGGGGAATGGAAGAGCAAACCAGTGCCCTCTGATATTAAGATTAAAATCATGGGGCTTTCAGAATTCAGCCTGGCTAATGCCTCCATTACCGGTATCGATTGGTCAGGGGTCCGGAGGCTTAATGCCGCGGTATTGGTCAAAAATGAATCTGAAAATGAAGTTTTACCGGCACGGAAAATACAGCTCTTTGTGGACGGTATTTTACGATCGAGTCAGACAGTGGACCTCCCTGCTGGGGGATCGAAAAAAGCTGAGTTCAATCTCCCGGAACTTACTACGGGTCTCCATGGCGTGGAGGTGAAAATGGAGAGTGAAGACGGATTTTCCTTGGATAATATTTTTCGCCAGGTCGTATCAGTCCCCAGCGTAAAAAAGGTCATGGTCGTCGAGCCAACCCGGTCGGAAACGGTATGGAAACAGAAGTCTTATTTTATTTCACGGGCCTTGATGAGTTCCCCGGACGGTTCCCCCGAGGCGGCCCGGTTCAAGATCGATACGTACCCTCTCGAGGGATTGGGCATCAAATTGCGTTCCGACAATTATGATTTGATTTTGATTCCTGCCGTAGAGAAATGGTCCTCTGATTCAGAAAAAGAGCTGGAGAAACATTTGAAAAAGGGTGGGGCCATGATTGTTTTTGCCGGGCCAGATATGGACATAAATCAATATCACAGTGCAGCATCCTGGATGCCGGTTAAATTACGAAAGGAAGAATATAATCAGGATAATCCCAAGTATCTTGGTCATTATGACCGGGATTTCCCAGCGTTCAGTCTATTTGAAAAACCCCACAGCGGAGATTTGGAGATGGCGGAATTCACCGGGCGATATTTGCTTGAGCCGGTAGAAGGCAGTCGCGTGCTGGCGAGTTATGATGATGGGGTGCCATTCCTCGTGGAAAGGACCCTCGGTCAGGGGAGGGTTTATTTTGTGAATACCAGCGCGGACGCTACTTGGAGCAATTGGCCTAAGCTCAAAACATTCCTCCCTTGGCTCCATGCCTTGGCGGATGCGAGTCTAGGAATAGGAGGTACCCCCTCCGACCATATCAGGAAACCCTATCAGGTGTCTGCCTATACGGATATTCCGGTGCCGGGGGCTATTGCGCAGGTTGCCAAGATTACAACGCCAGGAGGACAGGAAATGGAATTAAAAATAGGAAATGATACTCGCTGGCACGGAGTCAAACTGATGGAAACAGGTTTTTATCCAATCACTCATGGAGAGGGACAGGTGATTGATCTCATAGCCGTGAATATTGCGCGTGCTGAATCTGATATGAAAGTCGTAAATCCGGATGTGCTCATGGCGGACATGAAAAGGGTAAATGAGCCGTCGGTTGCATTATTGTCTCCCACTGCTATTTCAAGTGAGCCCGGGCGTCGTGAGTACTGGCCGTGGATATTGATGGCTGCACTTTGTCTCGTGATGATCGAACCCCTCATTGCCAATCGAACATGAAACCAAACCCAATCCATTCTACTTTACTGAATCGTCTCCAGGGATTAGCCCGTTGGAAAAGGCTGAGTATCCGTGTCCGCATTCCAGCAATGGGGCTGGCAGGTGTCATCTTGTTAGCCTTGTGTTGGGGGGGAGCCGACTGGTTATTTGTCTTGAAGGACGGCCTTCGTGCATTTGGTTTTATAATGATAGTCGGACTATTGACTTATATGACCTGGTGCTGGGTGAGTGTCATGAGGCGTCGCGTGGATGATAAGGAGGCTGCCTTAGATGCCGAGGGGATTAATCCGTCGTTTTCGACAGTGGTTTCCACCACGGCCGAGTATGAGCAAAACCCGGGGAGGACCTCTCAGGATCATGTGGCCAAAGACTGGGTCAAAATCATGCAGGTCCGCGCCGGGGAAATGCTTGCCCGTTACCGTCCGCCTTATGTGAAACAACTGGGGATAGCCGGTTTTGTTTTTGGCTGCGCGTTCGTGGCATTAATCCTTTATATGACGCTCTTACCTGAGGGATTGATTTCACTCGCGCGGATCATTCCAGGAACAAAACTTTCTTACACACGCATAGGGATGATGACAGATGCGGTCAAAGTCCCCAAAGGCAGCCCTTATCTTATCCAGACGGAGATAACCGGACGAAAACCCGAAGCGGTGATCCTTCATTATAAACCCCAAGGTACTGACCTATTCCAGCAAATCATAATGGATGAAATTCAGCCCGGGATTTTCTCCTATGAAATCCCCCTTGTGGAAAAGTCATTTGATTATTATCTGACAGCCGCAGACGGGGAGATGCCCGTGCAAAATGTCCAGGCTTTTGAGCCTCCGCGCATTGATGAATTCATCATCCGTGTCACCCCGCCTGCTTATACTGGGCAGGCCCCTTATACTCTGGCAGCCCCAGATGTGAGTGTCCTGCGTGGGAGTGGAGTGGATTACCGGATAAAAACATCCCCCCGACTCAATCACGTCATACAGATGCGGGAAAAATTAGAATTTCCTGAGGAAGGACAAGTGGTTTCCTTGGGGCGTTTCGACCAAAAGTTCTTTGCCGATGGTGATCAGTATTGGTGGACTGCCTGGACTTCGGATAAACCGGCGGAATTCGCGTATGCGATCATTCTCACGGATCATCTCGATCAAACAGTGACCAATAGTGCGCCCTACCGATTTTCATTTGCCGCTGATCGCGTACCGAAAGTCGAGATTACCGAACCCGGGAAGGATATCGCGGCGAATCCGAATATGAAAATCCAGGTCAAAGCAACTGCAAAAGATGATTACGAGATTGTGAAAATGAGATTGATCTATAATAAACTCGGGGATGCACCCCGGACAAATAATCTCCAGAATATTTCAAAAGAGGGGTCAAAATGGATGGTGTCTGGTGAAATCGAGCTCGAGCCCTTGGGGCTTAAACCCTATGAGCTTGTCGCCTATTTTGTCGAGGCTGAAGACAATAACACGTTGGATGGCCCGGGGATCGGGAAATCCCAGACTTATTTTATTGAAATCACCAATGAGAAAGTGGCCCTTTATCAATCTAAGGGAAGCAGTCAGTCATCCATAGAAACTATTAATCTATTGGAAGCACAGAAAAATATTATTTCCACGGCAAACCAACTCATCGAAAGGAAAGAAGAAAAAAAGGCGGAAAATCTCAGCGTGAGTCAAAAAGTTATTCGTGAATATACCGAGGTATATCTGGATGCCATGAAAAAGACAAAGCTACCGGAGTCGGTTCTAGAAATGATGAGTGAAGCAATTGAGTATATGAAAGCCTCGGAGGAAAAGCTCCAGTCTGGTAATATCCAGGAGGCGATGGTTCCTGCACAAAAAGCCTTGGCTAATCTTTATCAAGTTGTCCAGCTGACTCCGGGCAAAAGGCCGAGTGTTATGGGTGAAGCAGATGACGATCAAAATGTGGCGATTCTTTTGGAAGCGATCCATCAATATGGAAAGGCTAAAAATAAAAAAGTCCAGAAAGCACTCAGGGAAATAATCGATGAAGCCAAGCAACTTGCTGAACTGGAAACTGAAATCTCCACCAAACGGCATCCTCTTCCTAAATTTAAGGGAGGCAAGAAAGGATCCGGGAATGGTAAGGGGAACGGGTTGACGAATCAGGAGAGAGAACTCAAAGAAAGAGGCGAGCAACTTGCTGCAAAGATCAAAGCTCTTTCTGAGAAGGATTCCCGAATCAAAAAGGAGCTAGCCGCTCAGTTGCTCGGTGGTATCAGTCGATTTGTCACCCCGCCAGATGATCCACAAGCAGGGGGGGGGCTTCTCTCCGGGGCTATGGCGATGCCGAATAATAACCTCAAGAATGCATTGGAGAAAATGATTATCGACCTCGGCAGGATTGAGAAGAATTTCAAAGCTGACCGGATCCAAAATGATGAGTATCCGCAGGAATATCAACCCTATGTAGAGGATTATTTCCGGAAGCTTACGAGGGAGGAGTAGGTTTTTTGCAGGTATTACTAAAGATATGAATCAAATTCAATTTTCACATCACATTCCACCCGTATGGCTGTGGTCAGGCATTCTTCTGGCAGCAGCACTTTTAATCGTGAGTTATTTGACCGCGCGGAACCGTGCATCCGGGATGCGTTTAGCGGCTTTTCTTTTTTTGAGATTTCTGTGCATCGGAGTGGTGTTTTTTGTGCTCATGGGGCCCTACCGCATCCAGGAGACAAAAAAACAAGTCCAACGTTCCTCGAATTTAAGAATGGTATCATTAATGGATGTGTCGGGCAGTATGGGTTTAGCCGATGGGGGAGTACAAAAGCGGATTGATTTGGCTAGAGGGTGGAGGGATCAAAAGTTCATCCCCCGACTACCAGCGGGTACGCATCTCCAGAGTTATGAGTTTAATCATATTTTAAGGGAAGCGGGTAACGGGATGGTCAATGTGACTGAGGGGGGTACCTCCTTGATCGGGGCTTTGACCACCCTCGCAGGATTGATTCCGGATGAAGGTTTGGACGGTGTCATTCTCGTCAGTGACGGGGCGGATCATTCTGGGGAGGCCCTCGCTGCTGTTATCGAGCCATTTCATTCACACGGGATTCCGATTCATACATTGACTGTGGGAAAGCCTGAGAAACCAGCTGATGTGAAAATATCTGATATCAAGGTCAAGGAATGGTCGAAGGAAACCCAACCCGCGGAAGTGGAAGCGACGATAGAACAAACAGGATTAGCGGGCTCCACAGCGACACTCAGAATATTCAAGGGGGTAGAAGTAATTTCCAAGGAAACAATCACGCTCGATTCACCCCAAAAAACTTTTTCATTAAAGTTTAATCCTCCCACCACGAGGGCCGATGTGTTGACATTAAATGTGGATTTGCAGGGAGTTGATTCATTCCCGGAGAATAACTCTGTGCCTTTCAGTGTGGAACTCAACGATCCGGACAAAGCCGGTAAACCTAAAATCAAGGTCTTGTATCTTCATCCCCCTGTCGCGGGAAATGGTTGGTATGAGTTCCAATTTAAATTTCTCAAGGCTAGTCTGGAATTGGATCCTGAGGTTGAATGCACGGTCATTCAAGGGTGGTATTCACCAGCGAATATGCCTGTGGATTATGTGAGTGTGGAGCCGGAAACGGGGTATAAGGCCTATAATATGCAGCATCCTGTCCACGGGTTCCCAAGGACATTTGAGGCACTAATGGAGTATGACGTGGTCATTAATGGCTCCGTGTGGCTCAAACATTTCAGTCCGCAGATGCAGAAGAATCTCGTGCGTTTTGTCGAGGAGGGAGGAGGAGGATATTTTATCAGCGGGGGTGATTGTAGCTTTGGGACTGGGGGATATATGGGATCTCCTTTGGAAATGCTTCAACCCGTGGTGATTGACGGGAGGGCAGACATTAATAGTTGGGGCGGTCAAACGATTCCCCGTTTTACCGCCGAGGGATTAAGGCATCCAGTGATGCAGATAGGTGATGATGCGGATAAAAATAAAAAAATTTGGGATAAATTTCCACCCCTCATGGCCTTTAACCTAGTGAAACGTGCTAAACCCGGAGCGATTGTCATCGCCGATAATCCTCAGGTGAAAAATGAATTTGGATCGGCTTTGATTATGGCCGTCCAAGAGGTCGGTAAAGGCCGGACGATAGCATGGACTTCGGGGATCATGGGAGATTGGGGTATCGGATTTATGCAGGTCTGGGGAGAGGTGGTGGATCCGTCCAAACCACTCTCCGCGGAAAACTGTGACCGGAGGTATTATAATAAATTCTGGAACAATGTGGTGAGGTGGTTGGCCGCGCCGAAGCTCGACAATCAAAGAACTGTTTGCACCCTTGTCTGCGAGAAATTAATGCCATCCCCCGGGGAGTCCCTTCCTGTTCAATTATTCCTCCGTGATCCCAGCCAATATAAAGACTCGATGCGTTGCCGGTTTTCGCTGAGCGCCGCAGACCAAGTGATTTCTTCGTCTGAAGGTGTGTGGGATATGGCTGAAAAATGTTTTAAAACTAATTTTTCAGTTCCCCAAACCGGTGATTATTTTGTGGAAGCGAATCTCACCGTCGACGGAAAAATATTTGGTGGCAAACGGGTATTAGTCGCTTGCAGGACTGACAATAAGGAAATGGCGCAATCCCCAGCAAATCCAAAATTGATGGCGCAAATTGCGCAAGAAACCGGTGGGAAGATTCTTGATTTGGATCATGACTATGTGATGGAGCCTTCCCTTTTATCAGGGAGTAGTGAGTACACGGTAAGACGCGAGAAAAAGTCCCTCTGGGATAACTGGGGGATATTATGTGCCTTGCTGGGATTATTATCTATCGAGTGGGCCGCCCGACGCTTGTCCGGCATGGCGTGATTTCCCCCCGTTGGATAAAAGACGCAGGGAGGAAAGAGTTAAATTTCTGTCGAGGTCGAAAGTGTGGGATTGAGGAGGTTATTAGTGTGGGTGAGGGCGATGGCTAGGGCATCGGCAGCATCGAGGGGAGGAGTTTCCCGCAGTCCGAGGAGGGCACGAACCATTTCTGCCACTTGGTTTTTGCCAGCAGCTCCCGTGCCGACCACGGACTGTTTAACCTTTCTCGGAGCGTACTCAAAAACCGGAATGGAGCAACTTGCGCAGGCCGCGATTGTGACCCCGCGTGCCGCTCCTAAGGTGATAGAGATTTTGAAATTTTGCATGTAGAAGATACCTTCGATCGCACAAACATCAGGTTTGAATTCCAAACAGATTTCTTCCATCCGTTGATGAATTCTCGACAAGCATAAAGAAACCTTGACGTTTTGCGGGTTCTTAATGACCCCATAAGCAAGAGCTTTCCAGCGGTTCCGTTCACCTTGGATAATTCCGAAGCCGGTACCTCGCAAAGAGGGGTCTACACCTAAAATTACCATGAAAGGTATAAGAAAACCGATAAACGGTGGTTTCGTCAATGGTCTTTCGTTGACTTTCAGCCTTAAAAAATCTAATTTCCATAATATTAATGGGTGAAGAGACTAAATCGAAGCAAGAAGGGCTCGTGGAGATTCAGGGAAAAACAATCCCGAGATCTCCTATTGCCGACTCCTTGGAAATTGAGATTGAGCCACTCACAGCGGATGGATTAACCATTGAAATAGGGGATTTGAAGGAAGAAACCCAGAAAAATATTTCATCCAGCCCCTCGAAAGAAAAATCGATAAATTCTTCTCCTGGTGATGATAGTAATGATAAATCAAAAATTCCTTCGGCCGGAAAAGTGATTGAATTTGCCCAAGCAGCAACACTCCAAAAACTCATCGAAATTAGTGATAAAATAAGCACCTTGGATAAGAATGTGAGCATTTCAAAAGATGAAATTGCCAAGGTGATCGAGAAATTTGATACAAAGATTGCAGCAGATAATCATTCCCGGGAAATGTTTTCCGCTATGCATACGGAATTAAAGAGTTATAAGGATGCCGCCCTTTTTGATATTTTTCATAAACCGTATCTTAAAGATATGGTTTTAGTTTACGATGATCTTTACCGGCTCCAGAAGAATGCAGAGTCATTAAAGGGTAAATTAAAAGAGTCTGACCTTGAAATAAGCAAGGAATTCAATAATCATGCGAATAATATTGATAATATTAAGGCGTTGCTTTTAGAAAGCCTGAACCGTATGGATGTCGAGATTATTGAAGATAAATCAGATGTCATTGATAAGCAGTATCATAAGGTGGTTAATACACGCAAAACGTCACTCCCTGAAGAGGATGGAAAAATTGCGGAAATTACCAATCATGGCTTCCGTTGGAAGGGCAAATTGCTCCGACATGAAGAAGTCATTGTATTTAAACAGGAATAAATATAGAAATGAATACGATAATTTGAACCAAAGTTCGTTATCTTGAGATTCTGGGAAAAAATATGTCTAAGCGTAAAGTCGTAGGAATAGATTTAGGGACCACGTTCTCCGCGATTGCCCATATTGATGAATATGGCAAGCCGCAGATTATTCCTAATGCTGAAAGTGAGCGGACGACCCCATCGGTTATTCTTTTCGAGGATAGTAATGTGATTGTAGGCAGTACAGCCAAAGCTTTAGCTGTCGCTGAACCGGAAAAGATTGTAGAATTTGTCAAACGCGAGATGGGCAAACCGCGTGAGGAATTTAACCGCGAGGTAGGAGCGATCAAATATTCTGCTGATGAACTTTCTGCCGTAATCCTTAAAAAGATGAAGAATGATGCGGAAAAATATCTCGCTGTGACAGTGACCGATGCAGTCATTACGGTTCCTGCCTATTTTAATGATGCCGAGCGTAATGCGACGATGAATGCAGGGAAAATTGCCGGATTGAATGTATTGCAGGTGATTAATGAACCAACAGCAGCGGCTTTGGCCTACGGGATTAATAAGCTGGGTAAAGACCAAACCGTCTTTGTTTTTGACCTTGGTGGGGGGACCTTTGACGTGACGATCATGAAAATCGATGGCGAACAAATCCGGATGGTCGCGACCAATGGAGACCACCGACTGGGCGGAAAAGACTGGGATGACAAAATTATTAATTATGTCGCCGAGGAATTTGATAAAACGCACGGGGAAAATCCGCTTCTTGATTTGCAAGCTTACCAAGATTTACAGTCCCGCTCCATCGCTGCAAAAATCCAGCTCACTAACCGTTCGAAGACCACAGTCGTCCATAGTCATAATGGCAAATCGGTAAAGGTAGACCTGAGTCTGGATCAATTTAATCAGATGTGCCAGGACTTGGTAGAGAAATGCCACATCCTTTGTGATATCGTCCTGATGGAAGCAAAAATGACATGGAAGGATATCGATACCGTTCTGCTCGTTGGCGGGATGACCCGTTGCCCAATGGTCCGGAATATGGTGAGGGAGTCCAGTGGGAAAGAACCATCCGAGGAAGTCAATCCTGACGAGGCGGTGGCCCTTGGTGCGGCCGTACAAAGTATGCTTTGCCACATCAAAGAGTCAGTGGACACGGGGTCTAATGAGGTCGCTCCTGAAACTATTAAACATTTTACGGGGTCATCGGGTGGTTTGATCCAGGTCACTAATATTACCTCCCATACTTTAGGAATCGTTTTGTGGAATGATGTAAACCATGAGGAATATGTATTCCCCATGATTGCGAAAATGACGAGTGTGCCTTGTGAGATTAAAAATACTTTCGGGACGGCCAGTGCGAATATGAAACGGGTCGTCGTCAAAGTCGTGGAAGGGGAGAGCACCGTGCCAGAGGAATGTACCAAGCTTGGAAATTGTGAGATTGAGCTGCCTGAGTATCTCCCGAAAGCCACTCCTGTCGAGGTGACTTATCGTTATAATAACAATCAAATTCTTGAAGTGACTGTCAAAGCACAGGATAAAATAGCCCATGCCGAGATCCACCGCTCCGGGGGCCTGAATGAAAAAGAAGTCGGTAAGGCACGCGAACATCTCACGTTGCTGAATGTCGCTTAGAAGGAGAGGGGTGAATAGTTTTCTATGGCGCTTCCTTATCCTCTAGCAGATGACCCCCGGAAATGGGATGGTTGGAAACTTTATAATTCAAATAACCTCTACGACCGGTTAGGTTTATCATATGAAGAGGCTCCCAGTGCCCAGTTAATTGAGGAGTGTTGCCGACAGTTACTGATGTGGTGGCAAAAAAAGCTTCCGCTCAAAAGCCAGCCGAATAATCCATTAGCCCAGCTCTTGGGACGCGCCATTGATGAGGCTCCCCGCTTGATCACCCAAGCCAAGGTCATTTTACTCGATCCCGACCAACGCGCCGTCCATGACCGGCAGATCCAGCAAAGTGCAAATGACAGCTCATTGGAGGAGTTTCAGAAATTTATCATTTTTGCCTTGTCGGATAAAAAACTCACACCGGCCGGGGAAAACGGATTGTATGGAATGGGGCAGAACTTAGGTTTGGCCGATGAACTGATAGGGCAGACGATAGAGGCAAATTTATTGGAGTTAGGGGCGGTTAGATTCGACCCGGAGGCTGCTGCTGTCGAAGCGATTGCTGAGGCCAATGCACGCACGGAAGCTTTGAAAGTCCAGCAGGCCACTTTGGTGGCGGGAACCGCATCGGCTCCTGCGGGGGCAAAGGCCAAAGATAATGGAGGGCAACCGGCTGCTCCCGCTGGACAACCGGATCCCGATGGATTTAAGGATTTGGTTGAACAGTGGAAAGAACGTTCCGAATGGGGTGAACTAGAGGACGAAGATAAAGATAAACTCATGAAATGGGCTGGAAACTTTAACCTGACTGCACCATGGGCCCAGGCGATCGTCGATGATGAAGAATATGATCCCGACGGTGAATCAAAAGCCAAAACGGCAGAAGAGGAACGCATAAAGAAGAAGGCGGCTTTAGCCAGTGCTGCCAGTCCGGTACAAAGTTATTCCCCCGAGCAGGAGAAGGCTCTTTATCCGCCGTATGTCAATGAGTTAGGCATGCAAATGATTTATATCCCCAGCTGCACCTTTAAAATGGGATGTAAATCCCCAGAGGCGGCCCATAATGAAGAGCCTGAATTCCAAGTCACATTAACGGGATATTACATTTCAAAATCGCCAGTGACATTTGCCCAGTTTGAACAGTTTTTGCCGACCCACAAATCCAAGCGCCCGGCTTGGGCTGATGACTCGCATCCGGCGGTCATGATGTCGTGGGAACAGGCCGGGAAATTTTGTGATTGGCTCAGTGTCAGGGAAAACAAAAAATATAAGTTGCTGACAGAAGCAGAATGGGAATATGCGGCCAAAGGCCCTCAAAATCGCCGTTATCCCTGGGGGGATAGTGATATAGCGGCGGCATTGGGAAATTTTGCCGATGCCTCTACAAATTTCCACTGGTCGGATCCAGTGATCAATGATGGGTTTGCTCAGAGCTCACCAATAGGCAGTTTTCCCTTGGGGAGTTCTCCATTTGGATGTGATGACATGGCCGGTAATGTCTGGGAATGGTGTAAAGATGTTTTAGCAGATTACAAAATATCTCCTCAGACTAATCCCTCTCCTTCGACGGGATCCCAGAAAATCATCCGTGGCGGTTCATGGAGGTCAAAAGCCACTAGCTTGAGGACAACAGCAAGGGCAGGGCAAATGCCCACTTATTTCGCAAATGATATAGGATTTCGAATTGCCTGCACAAGACCTGTGATTAAGTAACTGTAACTCACTGTAATTGCGTGTATTATATGCTTTAATAAAGATTTTCGCATTAAATGTTTTGATTTGACACATTTTGAATTAGAGGTTAATTCTGTCTTGAATTTTTTATTAGGAAACTATGATCATGAGAAGAATCATTTTAACATTATTTACCGCTTCAATCATGGTTATGATTGGGCAGGCAAATTTATTTGCACAGTCGTCACCGACGAATACTACAAAAACGGTGGATGTAAATTCGTTAAAGAGTTCAAATTGGCTTACTGAGAAGTACGCGAATGACAAATTACCCGGACCCAGTATCGGGGCCCGCGGAGGATATTACGCTTCCGAAAAACATACTTTCATCGTCGAAGAATGGGCGAATGTGCCACTTTTCCGTGAAGGGAATTTTATGGTGTCTTATAGTTACGACACATTTACACCGTTTCAAAAAGAAAACGGGGTGCATCAAGTGGCTCGTAATGATATGACCCAAGAGCTGAATCTGGAATACGATTTGAATGAACAGATCGCTTTGATGGGTGGTTTTGGCTGGGAACAATCCGATTTTATTGATGCCACAGGTGATTATACGGCCTATCGTGTTGGTGTCGGTGCTGGAACCCCCTACGTCAAGCGTTACACTGATAAACTGACATGGTCATTTATTGCCGGCCCGGCATTTGGAGTGGATAATGCCCAGGCAAATTGGTTCATGGACATATATGGATCCTATCAGATTTTTGATTTTAATTATTTAGCCTCTACAAAAAATTTGGCCAAACGCCCGTCATTGAATATCGAGGCACGCATGGAGAGTTACAATATGGACCTGACACGTTTTGGTCCGTATGTTAATGTCGGTCCGACGCTGAGTTTTATTTCGGCTAACGGGAATAAACTCGACTTTTTTGCACACTATGTGGGTAACGGTGGCAACCAGTTTAAAATGACAAATGATCAGGGTGCTTATTTGGGTTTTGCTGTTGATGCAATGAGGGAATATCCTTTTGGCACATTGCCTACGGACTGGCAAAATGGGGATGTGCTACCGAAGGTCTGGGGTTATTATGAAATGGGCTGGGGCCGGAGCGGGGATTATGTGACGAATTTCAAAATCAATGCACAGCTTTACCAGTTCCGCGTCGGGATCCCCTGGACTGCGTATGTCTGGTTCCAGCCCCGCCGTTATTGGGCTGGCGGTAAAAATGATGTCAGTAGTGCCCTTTATAATGTTGGTTTCGGATTAATGACCCCGATCACGCTGGATAATGGTTGGGATGTGATTGGCAACCGTATGCCAATGCAGTTGGGTTTTGAATTCTTCCACCGCAGTGACCACAGCATCAATCCATCGGCAACACAGGTGGCCAATAACAACAAAGGCCCTAACAATTCCAGCCGTTATGCTTGGCAGGGAAGTATGAATCAATTTCCCCGTGTCTTTTTTTCCACGGCCGGATGGGACTCCCCCTATGTTTATACTGAGATGTATAAGGAAAAACTTGCTTGGGTAAACACCTTGGACTGGCGTACGTCCATCGGTTATACGGTTGAATCGGCGAATGTAAGAGCCAAGAGCCCTATTAGTGCCGAGATCGGGATTCAATGGAATATAGTGACTGTTTACGGGTATGTGCCTTATGTCCGTGGTGGAGCCGGATACGGTGCTGTGTCTCCCGGTTATATGGGAGAGGTAGGGTTCCAACGCCCCGCCTACAAGATGTATATCCGCTACGAAAATGAAAATCTTTCCTCTGTCATTAGCGGTGGACGTGACAATGTATGGTATGGTGGCTTTAGCTTGAATCTCTAGGCTCGTCCCGTCCGATCATGGGGTAAATGGGTAAATACCGAGCTCTATCTGAATGACTATCCTCCCGCCGTGGGCTATTACAATGACGAGCCTATCCTTTTTTTCTTTATAAGAGGGTATTATTTGTAAAAGGCCAAGACAATCGCCCCGGCTACAGCGATAAGTGAGCCTGCCACGGTTGCTTGCCGAAATCTTTTTCCCCTTCGATCCAGGCGGCAAAGGGAATAGCCACTGCGGGTGTCAGTGCGACAATGGGCAGGACAATCCCCCGAGAGAGTGCTCTGCAAGGCCCATTGATAACAACTCACTCCTAATGCGGGACCAAAGAATGCATTGAGGATGAGAAGCCATTTTGCCTTTCGCCATTTATCGTGACTGGCACGGTTACGGAGTGTGGGCGATTGGATAGCATTCAATAAATGATCGCGGTTAACCCAAAGGAGAAACAGGCCGGTTAGGAGGATGCCCCAGTATAGCCTTGCCCGAAACCAAATGCCCAGAAAGCAAGCATGATCCAAGCGATACAAAGACGCCAGAAATTTGCTTCACTCCCCGAATGAAAGATCAGGGACATCCTCCGCCCGAAAATGGCAGAAAGTGTAAAAAAGACAGTGGTGAGGAATGATGCAAACATGGATTCCACGGGCATTCTTGCTACCCGTTACGGGAAGTCAAGTTTCCGTGGTTCATTCAATCATGAGAATATTTTTTCCGACTAGAATAACCGCTGGGATAAGCAAATAAATCCAAACGTGTCCTTTTGAAGAATAATCTAATATGAACCCACTTGCTTTTTGATGCTTGCCTGTCTAGGTTTTATTAATGGATTTAGATGATGTGCATATTGAAAAGGAGGTGGAAGCGATTTTCGTCCGTGCCCATATCGATACCGCCAAAGTAAATATCGATGTAGTGAATCGCAATGTCTATGTGGACGGTTTTTTCCATGTGTTTGATTATGCCCATCGCCAGCAGAGTGATAAGGAAGGGCATGAACTCCAAGATACCGGCACTTCCCAGAGTAATGCCAAAAAGCTCCTTCTTTTTATCGAACAACAAATCCGGGGTGTCTCTCAGGTAGGCAGCCTTCAGATGAAATTCCAAAACTGGCGCAAGACTTCTTCCGGTTGGACTGAAGTGGGTGGAAATTAAAGGGATTTTTTCGATCAAGGATATTAGGCAGGCCGGATACTTAAATGAAGTTTTGATTTTAGTTTTTACTGCTTACATCAAATATAACGGATCGACATCGACGGTAATCTGGACTGCATCTGGGGGGGTGAATTTTTTAAGGACTTCTTCGACATGGCCGATGAGTTTGAGGATGGCCGAGTCACGGAGCATAATCTGAAAACGGTAAAAGGTTTTCATCTTCGCCATAGGTGCCGGACTGGATTCCCCAATCAATGTTTTCGGAGGGGCAAGATGCTTGAGTTCCTTGTGGAGTGCATTGGCTGTAAATTCCGCTTTAGTTTCACTAATACTGCGGATGGTAATCAGGATGACATGGCTGGCGGGTGGGTAAAAGAGTGAGCGACGGAATCCGATTTCCTGTTCATAAAATCCGGCAAAATCGTGGTGCCGTGCAAATTGCACCGAAGGATGGAAGGGGGTAAAGGTTTGGACAATGACCTCGCCCTCGATATCTCCGCGTCCAGCCCGTCCGGCGACTTGCGTGAGAAGCTGGAAGGTGCGTTCACCTGCCCGGAAATCGGGGAGGTGTAGGCCCAAGTCTGCATTGAGGATGCCAACGAGGGTGACATTCGGAAAGTCTAATCCCTTGGCAATCATTTGTGTGCCCAGCAGGATATCTATTTTTCCAGTACGGAAGGCACCGAGGACTTCGCGGTAGGAATCTTTGCGGGTCATGGTGTCCGAGTCCATCCGTCGTATGCGTGCTTTTGGAAATAGTTTGGCTAAGGTATCTTCGACTTTTTCTGTGCCCATACCCGTATACCGGATGTCTGGTGCATGACATTCGGGGCAATCATGGGGCGGGGCGGTCTTATGCCCGCAGACATGGCAGGCGAGCAAATTGCTCTTGCGGTGGAAAGTCATGGAGACACTGCAATTTGGGCACATTTCGACATGGCCACATTTCGGGCAGACCATGGAGGTGGCGAATCCACGGCGGTTCAAGAAAAGGATGGATTGTTCAGCCTTGTCGAGTCGGGCTTGGATCGCATCGCGCAATTTGCCTGAGAAAATATGGATACCCTTTTGTTTCATCGCTTCTTGGCGCATGTCGATAATGCGGATGACAGGCATTTTCTTATTGTCGATACGCATGGGCATTTCGCAGAGATGATACTTTTTCTTTTCTGCATTATTAAATGATTCCATACTCGGGGTGGCCGAACCCAGGACGACGGTGGCTCCGAGCAATTTGCCCCGCATGACCGCGATATCCCGGGCATTGTAACGGGGGGCTTCTTCCTGTTTGTAAGTCGTCTCATGTTCCTCATCGACAATGAAGAGTCCGGGATTTTTCACGGGGGCAAAAACTGCAGAGCGCGCCCCGATCACGATCTGTGCGCGGCCTTCATGGATTTTGTGCCATTGGTCGTGGCGTTCCCCCGCCGAGAGATGGCTGTGGAGCACGGCCACTTGGGTGCCACTGTCCATGAAGCGGGATTTAAAATGATCAACTGTCTGTGGGGTCAGGGCTATTTCAGGAACCATAACGATGGCCCCTTTGCCTTGGCGCAGGCAATAATCAATAGCCTGGAGGTAAACCTCTGTTTTTCCGCTGCCAGTGACGCCATGCAGTAATATGACAGGGGGTTTCCCGTGGGAGATGGATTGGGAAATGACTTTGAGGGCTTCTTTTTGTTGGTCATTCAGGAGGAGGGGCGTAGTAGGGATAAAAGTTTCATTTTCAAACGGGTCGCGATCCTGTGTTTGCGGGGAGATATCGATCCAGCCGGCATCTTCTAGGGAATTGAGTGTGGAACGCCCGACAGAGAGAGTCTCCATCAGGTCGGCAAGGAAACTGCCTCCATGTGCTTGGAGATGGTGTAAAACGATTAATTGTTTATGAGATTTTTTTGGGAACCCCTTTTTAGCCTCTTCAGTCAGTGGTTTTTTTAAGGTGACAAAAAGTCTTTCCTTGTGGGCGGCATCGACCTTACGAACGGCCTCGGGCATCACACTGCGCAAGGCGGTTTCATAGGGACAACAGTAATATTCACCCATCCAGCGTGCAAGATTGAGCAGATGATGGTCGAGAAAAGGCCTTTTACCGATGACCTCTGTGATTGGTTTACATTCAGGATAATCAGGGTGAGAGAGCAGGCTTGAAACGTATCCTGTCAGGATTTGCCGTCCAAAGGGAACCCTCACTTTGCTCCCCACGAGGACAAGACCCTCCAAGGAGTCGGGAATCAGGTAATCAAATTCCCGTCCCAGATTTCTTTCGAGAACGACTTTAGCAAATTGCGCCATGAGAAGAGTAAAAGGGTAATGACTTAAATTGATGGGAGAAAGGAGAAAAAGTGAATTGGATAAATAGATAATTTATAAAAATATTGACAATATGAAGTACCTAAACCTATCATATTACTCATAATGCAAGTCATAAATATAAATAACCCATATATAAGGATACAAAACAATGAAAACTCAAAGAGAGATCGATGGGGGTTTTACCCTTGTCGAGATTATGATGGTCGTCGCGATCATCGCATTATTAATGGCAATAGCCATTCCAAACTTCGCACGGGCGAGGGAAGTAAGTAACGAAAACCGGTTTATCAATAATTTACGTGTTATTGGTGATGCCTTTGATATGTATACCGCAGATTATGGAGGGTATCCTCCTGACGGATTTCCGGCCTCGTGGAATAACCTTGATGGTATGAGGCCGTATTTGACACGGGTAAAGTGGACGGAGAATACTCCTATTGGTGGTACTTGGGATTGGGATAATAGTCAGACCTTTGGGATGGCAGGTGCTAGAGTCACAGGCATAACTGTGCATAGCCCTCCCCAAACATCAAACACTGGGCGGCAAACATTAGTGGAAATTGACAGGAAATTTGATAACGGGGATATCACAACTGGGGTATTTATCCAGAGGAACAATGGATCGGGTTATATCTACGTTCTGGCCAATGAATAATTCTTTTATTTTTAATAGGACGTTAAAACCTTTTAATCCTTGCAATTTATTCGGCTGAATATAAGGCTATGGAGTATTATGTCTGCCGTAAATGTCATTAATGTTAAAGATTTAAAGGAAATTCTCGATCAAAAATCCTCCATCCGATTGATTGATGTCCGCGAAGAAGATGAATATGCCATCGCCCGTATTCCAGGATCAGAACTCATCGCCTTGAGTCAATTTGCCAAACGTGCGCTCAATGAATTAGGGCCTGATGAAAAGATAGTGATCCATTGTCATCATGGGGGGCGCTCTATGCAAGCTTGTCTTTGGTTGTCCAAACAAGGTTTTAAGGACTTGACGAATGTGGAGGGCGGGATCGACGCTTGGTCGATTCAAATAGACTCTAAAGTGCCTCGATATTAACACTGAAAAATGAGTTCTTTCCTTTTATATCAGCCATTGGCAAGATACGCCTCTTAAAAATCATGACCTTTATCGAGAAAATATTTGATTTGCTGAAGCGCCATCCGAAACGGATTGTATTTCCTGAAGGCGATGACCCAGTGGTGATGAAAGCGGCTGAAGAGTTTGCCCGTATGAAGTTAGGTGCGCCCATTCTCTTGGGGAATCGGGACTTGATCCGACAGCATGCCGAGGAAAATGGATTGACCTTAAATCACGTCCGATTAATAGACCCTACGACTTCTACTGAACTTCCGGCTTTTACGGAAAGGATGAAAAAAATCGCCCGTTATCAATCAATGAATGACGAGGAAGTAGAAAAACTGATCATTAATCCTAATTATTTTGCTGCGATGATGGTGCAATATTCTAACGCGGATGGTTTTGTCGGTGGAAATACCATTACCACGGGGGCTCTATTGCGTCCGCTGATGGCACTGATTAAGCCATTGCCCCATATGAAAACTCTTTCGAGTTGTATGATTTTCGAAACACAGAATAAACAAATCGGCGACCACGGGGTGCTTTATCTTGCTGATTGTGGTATTATTCCAGAGCCTACAGTCGATGAGTTGGCAGATATCGGGCTTGAAACGGCAAATCTCGCCCGTCAAATGTCCGGTTTGGTTCCACGTGTGGCTTATTTGGCCTTCAGCACCAAGGGAAGTGCGAAACATAAAATGACTGAAAAGATGGCCGCCGCCGCCGCCCTGTGTAAACAAAAAGCCGAGGCAATTGCCTTCAAAATCGAAGTCGATGGTGAATTGCAGGTCGATACAGCTATTGATTGGGAAGCGGGCCAGGAAAAAGCACCAGATAGCACGGTTGCCGGGCAAGCCAATGTTCTGATTTTCCCTGATCTAAATGCGGGGAATATAGCCTCGAAACTCTTGAAGTCCGTTTCCGGTGCAAATGCTTATGGGCATATGATTCTAGGATTAGATCGTCCGGCTGCTGATATTAGCCGTGGATCCACATGGGAAGATGTCCTTGGGTTAGCCGCGCTTGTCGGCTTGCGTGCCGTCGAATATCATAAGCTTTACGAAGATCTCTACTAGACCAAAACAGACCATGAGACAGGAAATTAATTGGCGCACGAGGCGTACTGATAAAAGTGTTTACGAGGTCCGTGTATCGAGATGGTCCGGGGAAATGAAATTTCAATTTATGGAAAAGGGCTCTGATAATTGGGATTATGAGCGCGAGCCAGAGCTGCATGATTGGGAGGATTTGCTTGATGCCTTGGAGAGGCGGTATTCCCGCAAGCAGGCTACTGACCAGGAAATTACTTTCGTAAAAAACAAAATTATAGAGATTAAAAAAGATATGCCTCTTGCCGGTTAGTCCAGCGGCCTTTTCCAGATGGGGACCGTTTTTTTCATTTCATCAATGATCCATTGGCAGGCGGCGAATGCTTCTGCACGGTGTCCTGCACTAATACGGAGGTAGAGGGAGGGTTCGCCGGTTTTGACGAGTCCTATCCTGTGTTGCAGGTGGATTGTATTGATAGGCCAACATTTGAGCGCATCAAAGAAAAGACGGGAAAATTGCACACGAGCCATCTCCTCAAAACATTCATAATCGATTCCTTTGATTTGTTTTTCACCTTCTTTTGAACGCACGACACCTTGGAATTCAATAATCGCCCCTGATGAAGAATCATAAAAAGGCTGGGCCGACGTGATGGGTTCACGGGAAATAATCAAAGTGCAATTCTGTGGTAGGGTCAAATGCGACATAGGTGAAATTTAGCCGCCTTGCACCGGCGGCATGAGTGAAATAATGTCTCCATCCTGAAGCAGGTCGCCACGTTGTGCATATTCCGTCCCGTTGGCAATCAGGATTGATTTGTCCCATTCTGTGAGTTTTGGATATTGCTCGTAAACCAAAGTGAGTAAGTCCGAGATAGAGCTGTTCACTTCTAGGTTTCTTGAAATGGACTCGGCTTTGGTAATGTCTTTGAGATGGGCCCAAAAGTGAATGGTGACTGTCATGGTCGGAAAAATAACCTATTGTTTTGGTTTCAAGCGTATTTGCGGATCGCTGATTCTTTCAGTGTGGCGATGAATGGGAGGTTGCGGTAATAACCTTTATAATCAAGACCATAACCCACCACAAATTTATCGGCTATTTCAAAACCGGAGAAATCTGGTTCCACATACCGGACCCTTTCGACATTTTTTGTGAGCATCACGGCCGTTTTGATTTCCCTGGCTCCACGCATCGCGAGTTCCTCCCTGACACGTGAAAGAGTTAAACCCGTATCGAGAATATCATCAATAATGAGCACATCCAAATCCTGGACACTGAAATCATGATTTGTGAGGATATTGATGACCCCGGAAGACTCCGTATTGCCCTGATAACTCTGGGCGTAAAGGCATTCAACCCTCAATGGCATGTGGATTTGGCGGACTAAGTCAGTAAAAAACATCATACTGCCATTGAGGATGCTGATCACGGTTAGTGGCCGACCCTTATAGACTTTTTCGATTTGCTCTCCCATGATGACAACGGCTTTAAGGATATCTTTTTCGGAAAAAAGAATCTGGTCAATATCCTCAAGCATAGGGCAACCGATTAACGTTTACTGGAGACAGGGGTGGCTCCAATATCTTCGCGGACATTCTGCATCTCACGCTTCATCAAAAGTGCGACTGATGAAGCCGGTTGGAGGGGAATCGCTTGACCCCAGAGTTTGACCGCCTTCTGTAAATCATTTTTGTCTTTATAGATCAGGCCGGCATAATAATAAATGTATTGCCTCATTTCACGGTCAAAATGATCAGGAGCCTTCTCGATTAATTCCGCAAGCTTGAGAAAATCACTTTCGGACTCCGACTTTTTCCCGCAAAAGAATGGCAGGTTCCAATAATTAATGGCACGTACTAACCGGACATGGACATCTTCAGGCACTTTGTCGACGGCGGCATCCATGGTCTTCCCTCCTTTTTTGAGGTAGTCCAATGCTTTCGGGCCGAACCCTATATCCCGGCTGCGTAATGTATAAATACTGCCCAAATATACCATCACCAACATATTATCAGGATATTGGGCATGCATTTTTTCGAAGTCAGCCTCTGCTTGTAAGACGGATTTCTTATCTCCTTTGACTCCTTCATTGTGTAGCTTGATGGCCGCTTCCAAATCGGCTACAGGTGAATCCTGTACGGCACCCGCTATTTGCGAATCTTTGACCTCTGGGACATTTCCATAAAGTGTGGAGACCAGAAATAGGAGAGAGAAAAACAATGATACGTGTTTCATCAGGATGACAGTCTATGGGGGAGAAACGGGTTCGCCAAGCTTTTTTCTTGCTCTCGTGCGTAAGCCGATATTCCCCGGTCTTTTCAGGCAGAAAACTCTAAAGCCCTAAGAGTTTTGGATCAGGCAATCCCCAGCTCTTCGAGAGCCTTATATATTCTTCTTGGGGGAGTTGCACCAGAACTGGTTTACCTACGGGATCGAGCCAGCGGAGCAAGGTCTCGATATTATTCACAGGCATGACTGTGCACCCTGCACTGGGAATATTTTCCCCGCGTTGAAAATGGAAGAAAATAGCACTCCCCATGCCGGGCTTGGCATCGGGATAATTGTGCTCAATCAAAATACGCCAAGTATAAGTGGGGTCTTCCGGTTTCATCCTCTGATCTTTGAACCATGCTGGTGGATTTGCGGGATTAATGCGGATGATATGGTTATAATTTGGCAGCTTAGGATTATCGATCCAAGCATCGGAGGTGGTCACTTGATAGAAAGGCCAGTTTTCAGCACCCTTGAGCGGTTTAGCTTGGTTACTGTAAACAGTGCCTATTTTAAAAATGCCAGCTGGTGCGCGTTTGTCGCGCTCGACTTTTTGGATTCCTTTTTGTGGGGGATTGATTCCGATTCCCCAAGCTAATCCGTTTTTACCGTAAATAACACGCCACGGGCCATTTGAGACTTTCCATTCCCCATTATTCTGTTTGTCCAAAAGCCATAATTTCCCGGTCACGGAGTTCCAAGTATCAGCGATTGATACTGCTACTTGGTCACCTGGAATGAGCGGGGTGGCTTTAACAGCTTGCCCGGAGGCACCTGTCGATATGAGCAAGAGGCCAGCAAAAGCAAATAGGGCCGTTCTCATGGATTTAGGGTGTCTTAGCAGGGATAAAACTTTCAACTGGTGCTTTAACAACAGATGTTTGGGGGGCCGGTGCTGCGGCTTGAGGCATATTTGCGATGGGAGCGGGCGTGGTAGGTGCCGTTGTTTTATTAACGGTGGATGAAGCTATCGTTGTCACTTTTTCTTTTGAAATTGATTGTTTGGTGAAGTCATTTTTTGCGGTTTTTGGCATGACAGCCCCCATATAAGGATAAATCGTTACCGGAGTGCCGATACCTGTAACACTGTAGATATTTGCAGCCATCACATCAGGTAATCTCACACATCCATGGGAATCGGCGCGTCCAGGAAGGTATCCAGCATGGAATCCAATGCCTGTAAATGTCAAACGTTGGAAATGGGGCATGGAGGCTGGCCGATAGTAGCACCCTGAGGGAACAGCACTGGAGGGAGTTGCATCATGATTTACCACAGCACCAGTCTCCGAGTTTACAACACATCCATAAAGATTTGATTTATGATCGACTTTTTTGTTGACGATTTTGTAGTATCCCGCTGGCGTGTCATGACCTTGTTTCCCCGTGCTGACTTCTGTTTCTGCGATGATTTCTCCACCCCTCCAGACGAACATTCTTTGCTCGGCAATAAAGATCTCCACCTTTACCGGTCCTGCTGTTAGAACTTCCGGTGTCCAAGTCCAAGTCGGCTGGTGTGCGGGTTTATAAACTTTTACCATCTTTGTTTTCCCGGCCTTCTTTGCCTCTTCTAATTGGCGTTCTTTGGTCTTAATATCCGTATAAGTAACAGGGCCTTGAACAGTTCTCTGTTTAGTGCTTTGAGCATAGATACCTGTGGTTTGCACTAGAAAAATCAGTGCAAAAATCGCTCCAGCTACAGGTAGATATTTATTTTTTTTCATAAGATAAGTCGCTCAAAGGTGTGTTTAGAGCACGTTAAGATAGCAGTTTTTATCAAATTATCAAGTCAAGACACAGCTTTAAAATCAATTTGTTGTTTAAATAGGTCTACCTTAGATACAACCACCTTGATTTTTTGGCCAACCTTATATATCTTTTTGGTTGACTTACCCCGTAGGAGGTTCCGGGCCTCATCAAGTATATAAAAATCATCATCCAAATCGGAAAGATGGATCAAACCACTGAGGATAAACTCGGGCAGCTCCACAAAGAAGCCATAATTGCGGATTTCCGTGATCATGGCGTCAAAGGATTGTTTTTTAGAAGATTCCGCCTGCATCAGGAAAAATTGCAATTTTTTCAGCTTAACAGATTCCATCTCAGCTTCAGCTGCTACACGTTCAGTCGCCGAGATGTGTAGGGCTACCGGCCCGATTGTTGCAGCAGTATAAGGGGCCGGTTTGCCCCTCACGATACTTTCACAGACCCGGTGAACGATCAGGTCGGAATAACGGCGGATGGGTGAGGTAAAATGGGTGTAATTGACTTTGGCTAGTCCATAATGCCCGAGAGCCTTGGTCGCGTAACAAGCACGTTTCAGAGATTTGAGGAATCCAAGCTTCATTCCGTATTCTTCCGGCGTGCCTTTAATTGATTGGAGGAATTTCTGCACTTCCCCTTTGACGCTGAGGTCACCGACCTTGTAACCGCTGGCAATGGCCGTCTCCCGGAAATCGGCGAGTTTTTCGGCGTCCGGTTTTTCATGGATCCGGTAAACACAGGGTAAATTACGGTTCTTGAACTCCAAGGCCGTTACCTCGTTGGCCGCAAGCATGAATTCTTCAATGAGTTGATGCGAAATGTCGTTTTCGACCTTTTCGATTTTTACCGGGACCCCGTCTTCGTTCACCCAGACTTTGACCTCGGGGAATTCCAAATCCAGACTCCCTTGTGAAAAACGTAATTTGCGCAGGATGGACGCCAGTGCCCACATATCTTTGAGCTTGTCCTTGATTTCATCGAGGGTGACGGGGCGTTTAGGCTGGCTGATGGTGTCCTTGTCCATTTTATATTGGAAGGGATTTTCAGGGAGTTCACTGGCTCCATCCAGCAGGGCAAAAGCTTGTTTGTATGTCAGGCGCTTTGATGAACAAATGACGGATTCGTCGAATTCATAATTTTTAATATGCCCAGCTTTTGAAAAGGTGATGAAGGCACTTTTAACGAGGCGGTCCACCCCTTCCTTGAGTGAGCACAGGCCGTTGCTCAACCGTTCGGGTAACATCGGGATGACGCGGTCTGCCAAATACACGCTATTCCCGCGTTTCTGGGCTTCCTTGTCTAATTCCCCCCCCATCCGGACATAATGAGATACATCAGCGATATGCACCCCGAGTAGCCAATCACCATTTTTGAGACGTTCCACCTGGACGGCGTCGTCATAATCCTTTGCATCATCGGGATCGATCGTAATGATGAATTCATGGCGCAAGTCGCGGCGTGAACGCGAGATGGATTCCGGCACCACTGGATCAAATTGCGCAGCTTCCTCGAGCACTGATTCAGGAAATTCTGTCGGCAGATCGTGCTTGCGGATAATCGCCAGGATATCAATGCGGGGATCGTCGGCTGACCCGAGGATCTCTGTGATCTCACCTTCGGGATTGATGTGGCGGTGTTCCCATTCGGCCAGCTTCACGACGACCTTGTCCCCGATATTGCCGGACTTTGGCTGGGGGACATAGACGTCGATGGCGATGCGGGGATCATCAGGGACGACATAGAAAAAGTTCTTCGATTTCTGGAGGGTCCCGACGATCTGGGTGCGGACACGTTCGAGTATTTTAATCACGCGCCCCTCTGGCTTGCGCTCCTCACCGGGCTTAGGCATGACGATTTTGCCTTTTCGGTACTGAGGGCTGGAGGTGCGGTTTATGCGGATGAGGACTTTATCCTTGTGCATGGCTGTAGCCGTGTCTGCCGGGGCGATATAGATATCCTGTTGTTTTTTGGTCCCAGGCTCCGCATCAGCCACGACATAAGCGAAGCCTTTTTCATTCATCAGGATCGTCCCAGCCACGAGATCCGCATTTGAGGGCAGGCAATAACGCCCCTTTTTCAGGAGAACAATCTGGCCTGAGTCCTCCAGCTCTTGGAGCGATTTGCGCAACTGGCCTTTTTGGTCGACTGTAATCCCCAGCTTATGTGCTATCTGGTTTTTGTCGAGGGGCTGGAATTTCGGTGAAAGGAAAATGTCGAGGAGTCGTTTATGGAGATCCATGTTGATCCATTATTGCAGGACGAAGGATAAATTGCTAACACTTTTATTCAATGATCCGTGAAATTTCAGCGACAGAAGCTTTTCAGTGGCGCGAGCAATTTGCTCGGAGTGAAGGATTTTGCTTTTTAGACAGTTCCTTACGTGAATCGTTATGGGGCCGTTACTCGCTGGTCAGTGCTTCCCCTGTGGACCGGATGGAAGGGGATATTTCCGATATTTCAAAAATCGAAGTCGCCCTTGCGCAATTTGCACGGGAGGGCGAACGAGACCTGCCATTCCCGGTGGGTGCTCTGATTGGTTCTATTGATTACGAAGGGGGTTTTACTTTTGGCGTTTATCCCTGGGCTGTGATCACCGACCATCACTTGGAGAAGAATTGGTTTGTCGGCCCAGAACCGGTTCTCAGGCCCCGGGGATCGCAAAACACCCAGCATGATCCCGTCCCAGACGGCAAATGGACCTCTAGTTTCTCCCCGTGTGAATACGAGGCTGGAGTCAGGAGGATTCATGAATATATCCGCGCCGGGGATATTTATCAGGTGAATCTCTGCCAGCGATTCAGCCGACCTTGGGACGGGAGCAATTTGCGTGAACTCTATCAGAATTTGCGCGAAATCAGCCCGGCATCATTCTCCGGGTTTCTCGATCAGGGGAGCCGCCAGATCCTTTCCTCTTCACCCGAGCTTTTTCTGAAGATGTCCGGACGGCATTGCCTCACACGCCCGATTAAAGGAACACGTCCCCGTTTCGCAGATGCGATCCGTGATGAACAGTCCGCTTTCGAGCTGATCCGCAGTGAGAAAGACTTAGCGGAACTCATCATGATTACCGATCTCGAACGTAATGACCTCGGGCAATTTTGCGAACACGGCAGCGTGAAAGTCACCGATCTGGTGAAGCTTGAGAAATTTGCCCAGGTTTTCCACCTAGTTTCCACGGTCGAGGGCATCGCTACTCAAACCGTTTCCCAGCCACGCGCTTTGCAATTTATTTTTCCAGGCGGCTCCATTACCGGCGCACCGAAAAAAAGGGCGATGGAGATTATTCGCGAACTTGAATCTACTCCGCGTGGCCTTTACACGGGAGCGATCGGCTATTTCGGTTTTAATGGTGAATCCGCTTTTAATATAGCGATCCGGTCTTTGGTTTATGAAAAAGGGATGCTTCATTTTGGAGTGGGTGCGGGTATTACGATCGACTCCGACCCTGAACGTGAATATGAGGAAACCCTCCATAAGGCCAAAGGCATGATGATTGCCTGCGAGAGGACGCTTGGATCAGGTGTCCCGGACAGGCAAAAGGAACACATCCTATGATTTTGGAATATTCCCCGCGTAAAAAAGACCTGATCTCTCCCGCTGACCGTGGTTTCCTGTACGGGGATGGGGTTTTTGAAACCCTGAGGATTTATCAGGGTGCACCCTTCGGTTTGGAGGCCCATCTAGAGCTTTTGGTTGCTGGTTTAAAGACACTCGGAATCAAGATCCCCCATACCCCAAAACTGATCGGGGGCAATTTGCTGCGCGTGATTAAAAGCTCGAAGATCCGGGACGGGTTCGCCCGGGTAATCGTGACACGGGGAGAATCTACCTTAGGGCTGGGGACAATAAATTGCCAAGATCCGAAAGTCATTCTCTGGGCCCAGCCCGCGCCATTTGCCCGGCAGACAAAGGGATTAAAGGTCGGGCTCAGTTCACTCGTCCTCGCCGTGAATAAAATAGCTGCGGTCAAAAGCTTGAATTACCTCGTAAATCTCATGGCGAAACAAGAGGCCGAAAAAGCTAGGCTCGACGAAATGATCCTTTGTAATCCCAGAGGCGGAATACTCTCCGGCACCGCTGCAAACCTTTTCCTGGTTTCTAAAGGCAAATTGCTCACGCCGTCGGCGGTATCCATCCGCTCCGGAGTCACGCGCGGGGTGGTGATGCAAATTGCGCGCCGCCTAAAAATCCCTGTCCTCGAAAAGAATCTCACGGTGAAAGATGTCCTCTCGGCTGATGAGCTCTTTTTTACCAGCAGCGTCTCCGAAATCCGTTGGGCGGAGTCCTTCGTTTCCGGACCCCGGGTCAAAAAATTCCAGACGGTCATCTCCAGTAAAATATTTCAAGATTACAGGGATCGTGTCGCGGGAAGTGGAGGGGGGGGGTGAAACTACTTTCCAGCCAGTGCCTTGTCGATTGCGGCAGTGATCTCGGGGGAGTCAGGTGTCACGGTGGGCTCAAAACGGGCGATGATTGTGCCGTCTGTGCCGATCAAGAATTTGCCGAAGTTCCATTTAATATCCCCGGGGAAAGGGGAGCTCGGCCCGGCTAGGATATTGTAGAGCGGGGCTCGGTTGGCGCCATTCACGTCGAGTTTTTCAAAAAGGGGAAATGTCACTCCGTAGTTTTTCTCGCAGAAGGACTGGATTTCGGTGGCTGTACCGGGTTCTTGCCCCGCAAATTGATTACAAGGGAATCCTAGGATGACAAATCCTTTATCCTTGTTATTCTGGTAGAGGGTTTCCAAACCTTTATATTGTGGGGTCAGTCCGCATTTGCTGGCGACATTCACGATTAAAAGGACTTTACCTTTGTACTCAGAGAGTTTGACGGGTTTACCGTCGAGGGAGGCGACGGTGAGGTCGTAGATGGATTCTGCTTGGGAGAGGGTGGTGGACATAATGAGGGCAATTAAGAGGGTTTGAAGGGTTTTGATCACGGGAGGGCAATAAACGCGTGAAATACTGATTTGTCAAATGCCTCACTCCTCCTTCTCCCCCATAATGATCCCCTCAAGGGCGGGCTGAAAGATCAAAGAAGGACGGCTTGAATCTTTTGGCCGGAGGGTGCAATTTATTATCCAAGATGTCAGAACTCCGTGCCCTATTTATTGACCTGAATTCCTACTTCGCCTCGGTGGAGCAGGATTTGCGGCCTGAATTGCGCGGGAAACCCGTGGGAGTGGTTCCTTCCATGGTGGATACGACGTGTTGTATCGCCGCGAGTATCCAAGCGAAAAAATACGGGGTCAAAACCGGGACGATGGTTCGTGATGCCAAAAGGCTTTGCCCCGGCATCATCCTGCTTGAGTCCCGCCCCCACAAATATGTCCAATACCATCAAGCCATCGTCGAGGCGGTGAACCGGATTCTCCCCGTGGCGGAGGTCCTCTCCATTGATGAAATGGTCTGTGATTTGAGTGGGAGTCATACCCAGATCGAAAAAGCGATTGAACTTGCCCGCGCCATAAAAAACTCCATCCGGGAAAATGCCGGGGAGACTTTGAGTTGTTCCATCGGCATCGCATCGAACCGGATGCTCTCGAAGCTCGCCAGTGACATGGAAAAGCCCGACGGACTGGTCATTATCCGGAAAGAAGAGTTACCGCAAAGGATGTTCGGCCTGGGTCTGCGTGATTTTAAAGGCATCGGATCGAATATGGAGAAACGTTTCCATCGCGCGGGCATTTTTACTGTGGAACAAATGTATGCGCTCGAACGCCATGAGCTGCGCCGTATCTGGGGCGGGGTCGTGGGTGAACGCTGGTATTATCAGATCCGGGGTGAAGTCGTCCCCGCGGAACCCACCCAGAACCGCACGATTGGTCATTCCCATGTGCTGGAACCGGCCATGCGGCATGAGGGCGGGGCCCGGGCCGTATTGGAAAGGCTGCTTTTTAAGGCGGCGGCCCGGTTACGGGATAAAAAGTATTTTACGACGCGTATGGTCGTCTGGGTCAAAAGCTTGGAGGGACGTCAGAAATCGCTCTGGTCGCAAGATGTGAGGTTTGCGCCGTGCGCAGACACCCCGACATTTATCTCGGCATTCAAGCAGGCTTGGGAAAAACGACCGGAAGACCTAGCCCCGTACACCGTGGGGGTTTCATTTTATGAGCTGACCAGTGAAGACCATGAGACACTCCCAGTTTTCGAGCAGGAAGGCAAATTGCTCAAGCTCTCCCGCGCCGTCGATCAGCTCAATATCTCCTTGGGCAAACACAAAGTCTATTTCGCAGGAGCCCACACCGCCCTCGACAGCGCCCCCATGCGCATCGCCTTCCGTTCCATCCCCGATCTGGGTAAGGAAGAGAAAATGTAGGAGATCATTGATTAAGTTATAATCTATAAGGAGTAAGGACAGTGAACGGAAAACTCCTCGGAAAAACTTTGTTGAAAAGGGCGGGGTGAATAGTTATTCTTTGAATGAAGAAATTGTTCTTTGAACTCTGAAATGACGCTCTCAGAACCCCGCACGTTAATCGTGTAGCGCAAGCGGCCCTGCTTGCCTCCGATGTAATTGAGGATGATGAACTCAGGGCGGCGCAAATTGCTTCCACTGGAGGGACGAGTTTCACCTCGTCCGTAGTCTGTAACCTCCGTTTCCCCGGCCAATACTTCGACGCGGAAACCGGCCTC
>JAWXBN010000110.1 GCA_034440155.1 Verrucomicrobiota bacterium
ATTGTCCGTCCCCTCTGCCATAGGGCCCGCGGAATGGTCATATTGAAGCGTTGACAAAAAACAGGGGGGGGGGGGGGGGATTATGAATTCTTACTGATAATCTCGTCAGCCAGTTGGAGGGTCACTCCTTCGAGCAAATCATCATTGACCTGTACGACGGGAGCGGTTCCGCAAGATGCGATACATTCGACGAATTCAACGGTGAATTTCCCGTCCGGCGTCGTCTCAGGAGCGTGTTCCTCGGGGTTTAATCCGAGCTTTTCCTTGAAATGATGGCAGAGGTCGTAACTGCCTCCCATGGCGCAGGAGAGTGTCCGACAGACTTTGATATGAGTCCTCCCCAGCGGCTGGCGGCGGAACATCGGGTAAAAGGTCACCAGCTCCAAAATATTAATGGGCTGCAGGTCCAGCTTGGCAGCGATCCAGGTAATCGCCTCATCGGAGATGTAACTGTATTTCTCGTGAAAGAGGTGGAGCAAGGGTAAGCTCGCACTCCGTTTCGACACGGGATAGTGCGAGATGGCTTCGTCGATTTTTTTAAGTAATTCGCTACAGATTTCCATAATCAAAACCTTTGGATCTAACGGTCACATTCACCCATGACAATATCGAGGCTTCCGATAATCGAGGGTACATCACTCACCATATATCCTCTGAGTAACTCATCCATGAATGAGATGCTCACAAAGGATGGCGAGCGGATTTTCATCCGGTGGGGCACCCCACCACCACGGCTATTAATGTAAAAGCCTAGTTCACCTTTCGGGTTTTCGGCACCGAAATAAATCTCTCCTACCGGGGCGTCAATGCCTGCGGTGACAATCATGAATTGATTGATCAATTCCTCCATTTTCGTGAGAACATCGGCCTTTTTAGGTAAAATATTTTTCGGATCACAAACGGTGATCGGGAATTGGTCCGGGTCAGAATTCAACCCGCCACCGAAAGAGTCCAGCCGCTTGATTGCCTGCTCGATAATCTTGACACTCTGGCGCATTTCCTCGATCCGGCATTTATACCGGTCATAACAATCACCGACCGAGCCGATCGGCACTTCAAATTCATAATTCTCATACCCGATATATGGATGGGCCTTGCGGATATCATAATCCAAACCTGATCCCCGCAGGTTCACACCGGTTAGCCCCTGATTAACCGCTTTTTCTTTGGTAATGACCCCGATATCCTTACAACGATCGACAAAAATCCGGTTCTTCGACAGTAAATTCTCGACCTCGTCAATCTTTGGGGGGAACTGGCCGATGAATGATTTTAGTGCCGGGATAAACTCCGGGTGCAGATCTCGGCTTAAACCGCCGATGCGGGTGTAGCTGGTCGTAAACCGCGCCCCGGTCAGTAGCTCCGAGAGATTATAAATTTTCTCACGTTCATTAAATGTATAGATGAATACGGTCATCGCGCCCAGATCCATCGACATGGCGCCCAGTCCCAGTAAGTGGGAGGAAATACGGGCCATCTCGCAGGAGATGACACGGATGATTTTGGCACGCTCGGGGATGTCGTAACCCATGAGTTTCTCGACCGCACAAGCATAAGCCACATTATTTGCCAAAGGTGCCAGGTAATCCAGTCGGTCCGTGTAAGGGATGAACTGGGTATAGGTCATATTCTCGGCAATCTTCTCGTCACCCCGGTGCAGGTAACCGATATCCGCTGTGCACTTCGACACGATCTCACCGTCGATTTCCAGCACGAGGCGCAGGACCCCGTGAGTCGCCGGGTGTTGGGGACCCATATTCAGGATCATTTTTTCATCGACCAAATCAGGATGTTCCTCAATGGCCGCAGCCACTTTACGGGCGGCATCGGGGGAAACGACTTCCACAGTACGAAAATTACTCATAGGACTAGTCCATGTCTCCGGGTTGAAAAGTCTTTGGGCGCGGCTCCCGTTGATAGGAATGATCGGCGGGACGGGTCACAAATGGCCCGCCTTCCAGTGGGGCCGCTTGGGAAAAGGCTACATCGGGGATTTCGGTCGGTTTTCCGGCCAAGGGGAAATCTTTGCGCAGCGGGAAATAAGGATATCCTTCCCACATCAAAATCCGGCGTAAATCAGGATGATTCTCAAATTTAATCCCCATCATGTCGTAGATCTCGCGTTCATGCCAGTCCGCCCCCCGCCAAAGGCTGGTCACAGATTTTACGAGAGGATTTTCCTCGGGCACCCGGATCTTTAGGCGCAGGCAGATGTAATCTACATAACTGTAGAGCTCATACACCACCTCGAACCGGCCCTTCTCCTCCAGCTTAGTTTCAATATTATCCACACTACTCACATCCACGAGGAATGAAAACCCGAGCTCTTCCTTGGCATAACGGCAGACATCCTCGATGAGTCCGCGGTCGAACTCTAAGGTGACCTCCCCGCGGAATTCATTACACAGGAAAGTCGAACCCGTAAACTGGGTCATTATTTTCTCAGCAGCTTCTTGATTGGTCATGGAATAAAAAAAGGTAGGGGTTTAAGTCATCGATTCTTTAAGGTCCGTAAAGGATGTCTCACTCATCACTTTCCTTTGCAGGTGCATGAATCCTTCTAACAACGCCTCGGGACGCGGGGGACACCCGGAAATATATACATCCACCGGCACCACATGGTCCACACCTTGGAGCACGGAGTAACTCCGGTACATACCGCCCGTCGAGGCGCATGCCCCCATGGCGATCACCCATTTGGGCGAAGGCATTTGATCATAAAGGCGTTTAACCACTAGGGCCATTTTATACGTCACTGTCCCGGCAACAATCATCACATCACATTGACGTGGGGAAAAACGCATGACCTCCGCCCCAAATCGGGCGATGTCGTAACGCGAACAACCCACGGCCATAAGCTCAATCCCGCAGCATGCCAAACCCAAAGGCATCGGCCACAGCGAGTTCTTACGCATCCAATTAATGGCTTGATCCAATTTCGTCACCACCACTTGGCCTTCGCCATTGATAGTATTCATGACTGGTTCACGGGTAAGGATTTCTGACATAGACAACCGAAAATTATGCTTCACAGGGCATTTTGCAAGTGCAATATGAATTTTTTACAAGGATACCACCCAGCACCCCCGACACTATTCCGTAACCAATACCCGCCCCGACACTCCCTCAGACCCCTCGCCCAAAGCAGCGCAACCTCATCAAAGACATGGCAAGTATTTTTTTAACACGTGAAATAGAGGCTTTTGTAGACACACCTCAGGCTCCTTCCACACACACACACGGCCTGACATTGATCGGACAAGTGGAAAATCAAAAAACTTTGCGTTTCTCTGCGGACATGTGCCGTGAAACTTATTTTTCCCAAAGCCCGGTCCCCGCGCCACCGTTTTTGATCAAATGCCCCGAAGGCCGTTCGGGGCCTGAAAATGGTTCCATCGGGCAGGGGGGACACCCTTGGATGCAGTCGGGGTCGCGAGTGCGCTCGCCCGATCATTGGCAGGCGGGCCCCCCGTCGAGCGAGAATCTCGACCCTCCGTATTCCATCATCCTGCCCTTCTTGGTGAAATTTCTCCCTGAGAGCAAATTGCCAAAGGCAAACTGCGAACTGACTTCGTTTTCATCAACCAAGAGCAAATTGCTTCGGGGCGGCGAGCGGGTAATTATCACAGGAATGCCATAAAAAATTCCAATAAAAGGCGTGATTATTCATAAAACCCCGTTAAAGATTTGTTTCTAAGGAATCATAACTGACCGGCTGGTCCCAACCAGAAATCTTGATCACGTTGTAATTCCTCTAAACAATCCGAGAGGGAGGGAAAAATCATGAAACAATGGTTTTATGTCGTGGACGGTCAACAACAAGGACCCGTTAGCGAGGCGGATCTACAAGGTTTGGTTATTTCCAAAAAAATCGCTCCGGATACCTTTATTTGGTCTGAAGGAATGTCTGACTGGGTGGCGATTAAAGATGTCTCGGAGCTTGCTCCCATGATGCAGCTGGCTTCCCGCGTAGCGGCGACCCCGGCCTTTGCCCCAGGACAAGTCACTGCCCCCGGCTTCTCCTCACCTGTCCCCGCCGAAGAACTCACCGTCGGCAGCGCCTATTCCGAAGCGTGGACCATTTTCAAGGATAACTTCATGAATGCCTGTCTTTTGATGTTGGCTTGGATCGGCATTATTATCGTGATGGGTATTTTCCAGGGAATAGCCACTGCCATCGGTGGTAGATGGGCAGGGCACCTCGTGCAAATCGCCACCAACGTCATTCAAGCAGCCCTGACGATCGGGCTTTGGACAGTCATCCTGCAGCTCGTGGACGGGGAAGAATTTAAACTTTCTGATATCTTCAGCCGCTTTGACCAGTGGTGGATGTCCTTTTTGACCTATTTAGTCTATATCATCATGATTTTTATCGGACTAATCCTGCTGATCATACCGGGAATCGTGGTGGCTATTATGTTTATGTTCTGGTCAGCCATTTGTGCGGATGAGGGCAAAGGCAGTGATTTTTTTGGTTCGCTGAAAAAAAGTTATGAAATCGTCAAACCAAAGTTTTTCACCATTATCGGTATTGGTTTATTATCGATACCCATCTGCATCGTCGGATTTCTCCTTTTATTTATCGGAATCATACCCGCTTCAGCATTTTTAATGATCGTGTGGGGTGTCGCCTACCGGAGGCTTCGCCCGAAATTTTAATCTCTGATAACAATCTAAAAAAAGGAAAAGAGTCATATGAAAGAATGGTTTTATGTAGTTAATGACGAGCAACAAGGCCCGGTGGACGAGCCCGGATTAAAAAGCCTAGCGGCTGCAAACACTGTGACACCCGACACCCTCGTCTGGGTCGAGGGAATGGGAAGCTGGACCGCATTCAAAGACGTTCCTGAACTCAATACCTCAGCGACTACGGTATCTGATACTCCCGCTAAAAACAGTACCCCGGCTCTCCCTTCAGCAAATGCGGGCACCACATCCCCGCAGGTAAACAGCTCCTCGACCTCCTCCGATGAAATCTCGGTCGCGGCCTGTGTCTCCGAGGGGATCGATGTCTTTAAGACCGACTGGCTGAATCTCATGCTGATTGTTCTTGTCCTCTGTGGGTTATCCATTGTTTCCCATTTTATTCCCTTTATCGGTTCGATCGCATTCTTCGTGATTCACGGGGCCCTCTGGGTGGGATCGTGGGTGGTCCTGCTCCAGATTATCGACAAGAAGGAATTTAAACTCGGCGATATTTTCAGTCGTTTTGACCATTGGTGGATGTCGTTACTGGCCGGACTCATCGTGAATATCCTCATCGGGATCGGTTCCTTCTTCCTGATCCTACCCGGGCTCGTCGTCGCTGCCCTGCTCGGATTTTGGGCGGCCATTTGTGCGGATGAAGGCAAAGGCAGTGATTTCCTCGACAGCATCAAAAAAAGCTTGGAGCTGGCAAAACCCCATTGGCTTAATCTTTTCCTTTTGACTCTCATCTGCTCGGGCATCATGATCGCTGGCACGCTCCTCCTCGTCGTAGGCATCATCCCTGCTATGGGGATCGTACTTGCCATTCTCGGCGTGACCTACCGCAAGCTTAAACCAAAAGCGGCCTAAAATCCCCGCTCGCCGTCGAAACTGATCATCCCCTATGAGTAATCCCCTTCCCACCATTTATCTCGCGAGGCATGGCGAAACGGAATGGAGCCTATCCGGCAGGCACACGGGTCTCACCGACCTCCCCCTGACGGATAACGGCCGCAAATACGCCGTACGCCTGGGCGAACGGCTCAAAGGCATGCATTTCCCGAAAGTCTTTACCAGCCCCCTCAAACGTGCTGCCACGACTTGCGCACTTGCGGGGTTCGGAGAGGTCTCTGTCGAAGAACCGTGTTTGATCGAATGGAACTACGGTGATTACGAGGGTTTAACCAGTAGCGAAATCCGGACAAAAAATCCCGGTTGGTTCCTTTTCCGTGACGGCTGTCCCCATGGCGAGACTCCCACCCAGATCGGCGTGCGGGCGGATGATCTCATCTCCCGACTGCGGGCACTCGATGAAGATGTCCTTCTTTTCTCGAGTGGCCATATCCTCCGTGTGCTCGCCTCACGCTGGCTCGGTCTCGATGCCAGTAACGCCGAGCATTTCCTCTTGGACACCGCCAGCTTTAGTGCCTTGAGCTACGAACACACCCTGTCCCATCCCGCGATCAGGCTCTGGAATGACACCAGTCACATCAGCTAAGGAGCCTCATCCCCGCCTTGTCCAATATCCCGGGGTGGTGGCGCACATAGTGGAAGAGGTATTGTTGAGCATACCCGCCGTGAGGGTGGAAATACTCCGCAGCGAATCTCTCCAGGCGGCGCCGGTGCAAATTGCGCGCCCTCGGGAAATAGAGCCGGTGCAGGACCCTCTCGATCCAGACATCAATCGGGAAAGCCTCTTGTTTCCCATAAGCAAAAAGCAACACACAATCGGCGATCTTGCGCCCGACCCCCCGCAATTTGCATAACTCCTCCACCGCCGCCGGGTAATCCATTTGTGACACAGCCGAAAGATCAATATCCCCCGCAGCAATTTGCCTGGCTGTCCCGAGCAAATTGCGCGCGCGGAAACCCATTTTGTGCGAACGCAGGAAATCCTCGTCCCCCGCAGCAATTTGCGCCGCCGTGGGGAATCCGTGGAACTCATGACCATCCAATGAAACGGGAACCCCTAGCCCGCGCCTGAGCGAATGGAGCACTTGTTTTATCTGGACAATTTGTTTCAACGGGGAAATCAGAAAGGAAGCCAAGCATTCCCACGGTTCCTGCCGGACCAAGCGCAGGCCGGGTGCATACTCCACCGCCGCCGCGAGATATTCATCCACCGGGAAACCTTGCAGGATCCCCTCGATATCCTCATCTGCCCGGAGGTACGCGCGCAATTTGCTCCCGTCATCGGCGTGATCCGACGAGCACCATTCCACTCCGGCACTCGCCTGTCGCAGTTTATACGCCCGGCCATCGATGACACCATAGATCCAACCATCGATCGATAACCAACCAAAGGCTTGACCACTGTCCACGAGGGTGGAAAGCAGGTGGTATCCGCCCAGGGCTGGTAGAAATTGTGACGAAGAAGACATTGACGCATGGGGCTTCATGAACTAACACTTAACACACTATGCATTCATTTTTGAGCAAAATCTCTTTTCTTTGTCTTATCCTGGCCGGTGGCCTCATCCTCAGTGGATGCGGCGGAGATGGCACCCCCAGCTACACTCCGCAGGATCAAGCGGCCACAGCAGGCACTCCCGCCGCTGACACCCGCCCTGTGAGCACAGCTAAACTCAAAATCTCAAAACCGGCCAACGAGGAAGTCTTGAATACCACCCGTGCGGATATTTTCTTCCAGACACAGGACTTTGATTTGACCGGTGGAAATGCCATCATGGTATCTGTCGATGATCAACCCGCGCGCAAACACTCGGTACGCAATGCCCCCTTTGTGATTACTGGCTTGGCTGAGGGGGGTCACACGGTCATCGCTTATCTGGTAGGCCCAGACGATATGACCGTTAATAGCCCGGATGCCAAAGTAACGGTTCATTTTTACATCAAACGTAAGGACTTCCAGAATTTCCTCGGGGCCAGTGAGGCCTCGGTAGCCATTAATCAGCCACGTGGCACATATTCTGGTGCCAGAGCCGATAATATCATGCTCGACTTTAAAGTCACAAATCCCCCGGCCGGTTATATGATCCGTTACTCTATCGGCGGCACGACAAAAACCATCTCTTCGGATGGCTCTTACAGCCTGGGTAATCTCGCTGCGGGCTCATACACACTGACCCTCGAGGTCCTCGATGCCCAAGGCAACATCGCCCCCGGCAGTTATTCCAAAGCCCAGACATCATTTGTCGTGGACCGCGGAACGACCAATCCCGGACCAGCCCCTAGCGGAAATTTCCAAACGGCACCGACCATGCCCCAGACACCCACTGTTCCCCAATAAATTCCGGTCAAAAAACTTGGTCATTGACTCCCAGCGGCGGGTGGACTTATTCTCAGGCACATGAAAAAGTCTATCCTCCCTTTATTCTTTCTTGTCGCGGTTCTTTTTGTCGGCTGCCAAAGCAGCACGCCCCAACCATCCGCCGCGGCGGATGATAGTCTACCTGCCAAGGACACTGCGACAGCGGGGAAAAATGATTATAACCCGAATGTCCAAGGTAATTTCCAGGAAAAACCTCCCGCATTCCAGCCCGCGCCCACACCTCAAACCCTTCAATATTAATACCGGGCAGGAAAAATACAACACCCCCTGTCTGCCGAGTACATAGTAATTTGCACCACAAAGCCCACGAGGAGCACGAAGGGGCGTCTCTCAACGCTCGCAGAATGCGAGTGAACCGCAATGTGCTCATTTTTTAATATCAGAAAAGATCACTGCACAGGGGCCTAGAGCAAGGCCAAAGCTTGTTTGACGATGTCATCGGTGTCCCAGAGGCGGCCGATGCCTTCATAACCGCAGGCGAGCATACCTTCTTCCGGGCCGATGAAATGGAATTTACGTTTCTTGAGGAGCTTGACATTTTCTTGTGTGGCCTCATTCAGCCACATCTTGCCATTCATTGCGGGGGCAATAAGCTTTTTGGCTTCTGTGGCCAGCATGATACAGCTCAGGGCATCGTCTGCTAGGCCATGGGCGAATTTCGCAATGACATTGGCGGTAGCGGGGGCGACGAGGATCAGGTCGGCCTCATCCGCCAATGAAATATGCCCGGGCTGCCACGTCGTCTCCGAAAAAAGATCGGTGAGGACAGGATTCCTCGAAAGGGTCTGTAATGTCAAGGGGGTGATGAATTGCGCGGCATCCTTTGTCAGGACACAATGGACCGAGCACCCGGCCTTGCGCAATTTGCTCGCGATATCGGCAGCTTTATAAGCGGCGATGGACGCACTGACCCCGAGGACGACCCGCGGGGGCGTGGTGGGGTGCGATTTGCTCAGGGAGACAGATTCAGATTTTTTTTTCATCAAAGATCAACCGGTGGGATTTATATCGTTCAGCTTTCATGATGGAACGGAATTTATCGAGATCCTCCTCGATGGATTCACTCAATATAATATACATATAATTCCGGCATTTAGGAATCTCCTTGCGGGCGGTCTGGAGGCGCAGAGCAATTTGCTCGTCCGTCTCGGTCTTACGTTTGCGCAAACGTCTCTCAAGCTCGGTGATAGTCGGAGGCATCATGAATATATCCACAAAGGCCTCATGGATGCGGGCGTCGGCGGAATGCCTGATTTTCTCCGCCCCCTGCACATCGATATCCAGAAGCACATCCTTGCCCTGATCGAGGATATCAAAAACGGATTGTTTCAGTGTACCGTAATAATGGCTCGTATGAACCTGGGCATATTCGAGGAATTCACCACGGGCGATCTTTGCCTCAAAATCTTCTTTGGTCAAAAAATAGTAATCTTCCCCATGGACTTCAGTCCCCCGGGGCGGGCGAGTCGTACAGGAAATCGAATAAATCAGGTCCTGCCGGTGCCGCAGGCTATTACATAGAGTTGATTTCCCCGCACCGGATGGAGCGGAAACAACAAAAATAACTCCTTTGCGTTGAATCATGCCGATATTAGCCATGACAAGGGGGCTCTTGCCAAGCGAATTTATTTTTCAAACAGGGGCAAATGCTTTGACAGCGAGACAAGTAAAAAGTAAGTTTTAAATCTTAACTTTAACCCACCCCCAGTCCAGTGAATGACGATTTAGTCTTAGAAGTCTTACGGGAAGTCGGCATGGCCAATCAGGAACAGATTGACCAAGCGCAGGAATTAGCGGTCGAGAAATCCATTTCCACCTCCGATGCCATGGTGGAAATGCAGCTGATGACCAAGCAAGACATTCTCCAGGCTATCGCCGGATATTACGGCATGGAGATGATTGCCCTGACCGGTTATAAGTTTGATCCCGAGGCCGTGGACTCCATTCCTGCGGAACTCGCTAAAAAATACGGGGTCATGCCCATTAAAATCGCTGGGGACACCCTCCAAGTGGCTGTCAGTGACCCCTCTGATATTTCCTTGGTCGATACTTTACGTGTCTTGCTGCATAAAAATGTCGAGCCTGTCGTGGCTGCACAACCCGAAATCGATGCCGCCATTACCCAATTCTACGGTTCACTCGCCGAGCTGGGGGCCATCGCCAAAGAAGATGTCGATCTGGATACCCGTGAGACAGGCGACCGCGAGGATGCGACCGACGACGATGCGCCGGTCATCCGTTTGGTCACGAAAATCATTGTCGATGCCCAACGCCGTCGCGCCAGTGATATACACCTGGAGCCATTGGAAAAAACTTTCCGTGTTCGTTACCGCATCGACGGCGTGCTCCAGCAGGTCGATACCCCGCACAAAAGGCTCCAAGCCTCCATCTTGAGCCGTTTGAAAATCATGTCAAAAATGAGTATCGCCGAAAAACGTATCCCCCAAGACGGGCGTATCCAGCTCAATGTCGATGGCAAACAGATTGACTTGCGCGTTTCATCGGTCCCGACCATCCACGGCGAGAGTATCGTCATGCGTATCCTCGATAAATCCAGTCTCATGCTGGGTTTGCCGGAGCTAGGATTCCTCAGTGATGACCAAGCCCTTTTTGAAAAACTTATTTCCCTGCCCGACGGGATCCTCATGGTGACCGGACCGACGGGTTCCGGTAAGACAACCACCCTCTACGGCTGCTTGAATTACATTAATAAACCCTCGGTCAAAATCATCACTGTCGAAGACCCGGTGGAATACGAGCTCACCGGCATTAACCAAGTCCATGTGAATGAAGAAATCGGTATGTCCTTCTCGGCGGCTCTGCGCGCCATGCTCCGCCAAGCGCCTAACGTAATCATGGTCGGGGAAATCCGCGACGTGGAAACGGCTAATATCGCCATTAATGCCTCCATGACCGGGCATCTGGTCTTTAGCACACTGCATACAAATGACGCCCCGGGAGCCATTACCCGTTTGATCGATATCGGGGTCAAACCTTTCTTGTGCGCTTCAGCCATCCGGGCCGTCATTGCGCAACGCCTCGTCCGTAAAATCTGTCCTAAATGCAAGGTGCCGTACATGCCGACCGAGCAGGAGCTCCACGCCCTAAAAATCCCCCCCGCCCAAGTCGAGACAGCCACCTTTATGAAAGGAATGGGCTGCGATAA
>JAWXBN010000111.1 GCA_034440155.1 Verrucomicrobiota bacterium
CTTGCGCTCCTCAGCATCTTGTGGTATGCCTCTGGACAACCAAGGGTGTCATGTCTAATTCTACCCCCCTTCGGTGTCATTTACTTTTGAGGCAACACGCCCGCACCCCCCCGCCGCTAGTGGCGTCATTTGCGTAGCTCAAAATCCCCGAGCCCGATCACCTGTCCATTTAATAAAATATCGACCCGGTGGAGTCCTGGGTAATGTTTACGGGTGGTCAGGTCTTTGAGTGCGATTTTTTTCGTCACCAAAAGCTTTCCCTCAGCCCCGAGCAAACAGGCCTTCAGCTTAAAGACCTTGATCCCGGTTTTCCCGCTCGCTTTGACATAATGCACCCGGAAATCGATCATGAGCCGCTGGCGCTCACCCGACTGATTCACCACCTCGAAAGAAATCTCCACCGTTTGTCCCAGTGATACTTTCCCCGGAGCAATTTGCTTTTTACGGATCACGACTCCATCCGTCCCTGCATAACCCAATACAGCCAGGGCCCCTGCATTCCCTTGTTTGATCAAGGAACGTAACGCATGCCGGATGATCCACTTCCGATCCGGCCCCGCACCTTTCATCCATTTTTTAGCCGTTTGTACTAAAAGATCCGGATGATCTTTGCCGATGTCATTAAGGTTATTTGCCACAGAACGCCGCACATAAAGCTCGGGATCATCTTTCAAGAGTTCCAGTAGCTCCAGCACCGGTGCCGGATTTTTCTGGAATTCCCTTAACCTCCCCGCCCAAGGCAAACGGGGCCGGATCCCCTCGGAAACTAAACGCCTGACATGGGGATCAGGGTCACTGGCCCACTGGCGTAAATGGGCCAAGGTCCGCGCCTGATGTTTTTCCAGAAAGGGGCGGATGCTGAATTCCGCTGTAAATCTCTGGGTGATCTCATACTGCGCCCGCATGGACACTTCAAAATGGTCCAGCCCGTATTCCGCCACAAAAAAGGCGTGCGGCATGTAGAGGAATGAAGCCAAGCCCTCGCCTTGCGTCTTTTGATGCACCGGCGCGAAAGACCGGACCAGGATCCCGATAGCCTCCGGGAAATCGCCGGGCAAATGGCGCTTGAGGGTATGAGCGATTTTCCACCCGCGCGGCATGAGCTCGAGGGCCTCATAACCATCGAGGCAATCGGTGATAAATGCCTTTTTGTCAAAACCTGAGTACACCCCGGAAATCATCGCAGCGATTTTTACCGGGATGTCCGGGCCATACAGGTTTTTCAGAGGTTCAGCCATCGGAAAAAGAGTGATCCGTTATTTTTTAAGCTTTCTGGTGATATGCTTGGATGGATTTCACCCCGCAAGGCTGTTTCTGCAAGCTCTCGATCCCGCGGGCACTGGCCCTCGCCGCACTCAGAGTGGTCATGATCGGAATCCGTTTCATCACGGCTGTGGAGCGGATCCTGATCTCATCCTCGCGGGCGATAATCCCGCTCGGCGTATTGATAATCAAGGCGACCTCATCATTCTTGATCATATCTAAGACATTGGGACGGCCTTCATTGACTTTAAAGAGCTCATGGACCGTTACCCCGGTTTCCTTGATTAATTTAGCCGTGCCTGCGGTGGCATAGAGTTCAAACCCGAGCTTTGCATAATCCGCCGCAATTTGCGCGCCGGCCATTTTATCGGAGTCTTTGACACTGATAAAGACCTTGCCGGATAGTGGTAGGGCGGGTTGCGCGGCCATCTGAGCTTTGACATAGGCTAACCCGAAATTATCCGCGATCCCCATGACCTCACCGGTCGAACGCATCTCCGGCCCGAGAATGATATCCGTCCCGATAAATTTCGAGAACGGGAAGACCGCTTCCTTGACCGAGAAATAAGTAGGAATCTTTTCCTGAGTGAACCCAAGCTCCTTGAGGGATTTACCCGACATGATTTTCGCCGCGAGCTTCGCCAGGGGCACACCGATCGCCTTCGAGACAAAGGGCACCGTGCGTGAAGCGCGCGGGTTGACCTCGAGGATGTAAACCGTGTTATTCTTCACGGCATACTGGACATTCATGAGCCCGCAGACCTTGAGCTCCTTTGCCATGGAGATGGTGGCGAGGCGGATCTCGTCTTTGACCTCGTCGGTCAATGAGAAAGGAGGGATCACACACGCGGAGTCACCACTGTGGATGCCCGCTTGCTCGATATGCTCCATGATCGCACCGATAACGACCGTCTCGCCGTCACTGATACAGTCCACATCGACTTCCGTAGCGTCTTCCAGAAAGGAATCCACCAGCACGGGGCGTTCAGCAGATGCTTCCACCGCAAATTTCATGTAATGAGTCAGCTCTTCCTCGCTATAAACAATTTGCATCGCGCGTCCACCGAGGACAAAACTCGGACGGACCAGTACGGGGAACCCGATCTTCCGGGCCACAGCGATCGCCTCGTCCACATTTGTCGCAGTGCCATTAGGCGGCTGGCGCAGTCCCAGTTTATTGAGCATTTCCGAGAAAAGTTTACGGTCTTCGGCCTTGGCAATATCTTCCGGACTCGTGCCGATGATCCGGACACCGTTTTTCTTTAGCCCCTCGGCGAGGTTCAGGGGAGTCTGCCCACCAAATTGCACAATCACCCCAAAAACTGAGTCATCCTTATTCTCGCTCTCATAGACATTCAGCACGTCTTCTAAGGTGAGTGGTTCGAAATATAATTTATCACTCGTGTCGTAATCCGTGGAAACCGTCTCAGGATTAGAATTAATCATGATCGTCTCAAATCCCATTTCCCGCGCCGCAAAAGAGGCGTGTACACAACAGTAATCAAACTCGATCCCTTGACCGATACGGTTCGGGCCACCGCCGATAATCATGATTTTTTTCTTCTTTGAAGGACGCACCTCGTCGTCACCTGTGTCGTAGGTCGAATAATAGTAGGGCGTAAACGCTTCAAACTCCGCCGCGCAAGTGTCCACCAGGCGGTAAGCCGGGATGATCCCCTGCTTTTTGCGTGCGGCGCGGACCTCGGCCTCGGTCACCCCGGTAATGTGAGCGATTTGTTTGTCTGAAAATCCGAGCTCCTTGGCCGGACGCAGGCCTGTGTCCAGGTTGATTTTGGATTCTTCCTCGTAAATCTGGTGCAAATTGTGCAGGAACCACCGGTCGATCTTCGACAGGTTAAATATATCCTCGATCGTCAGCCCCGCGAGGAATGCGTAACGGATATAAAAGACACGTTCGTTATTGGGCGTGATTAATTTCTTTTTGATTTCTTCGAGATTCCATGAACCGTCCGCATTACGGGGCTCCTTGTCTTTGCCGTCTGCACCGAATCCCCCGCGCCCGGTCTCGAGCGAACGTAACGCTTTCTGGAATGACTCCTTGAATGTCCGTCCGATAGCCATGGCTTCCCCCACCGATTTCATCTGGGTGGTCAGGGTCGCATCAGCTTTCGGGAATTTCTCGAAAGTAAAACGCGGGATTTTCGTCACGACATAATCGATGGTCGGCTCGAAACTCGCAGGGGTCTCGCGGGTAATATCATTTTTTATCTCATCGAGGGTGTAACCCACCGCCAGCTTTGCCGCGATTTTTGCAATCGGGAATCCGGTAGCCTTTGATGCTAGCGCGGATGATCGCGACACACGGGGATTCATCTCGATAACGATCATTCGTCCGTTGTCGGGATTCACGGAGAATTGGATATTTGACCCGCCCGTCTCGACGCCAATAGCCCGGATACAGGCAAAAGAGGCATCACGCATGATCTGGTATTCTTTATCCGTTAATGTCTGGATCGGGGCGACAGTGATGCTGTCCCCGGTATGCACACCCATCGGGTCGAAATTCTCAATCGAGCAGACGATCACGCAGTTGTCATTCTTGTCGCGCATGACCTCCATCTCGTATTCCTTCCAGCCCAGCAGAGACTCCTCGACGAGCACCTCTGTCGTCGGGCTCAGGTCCAGTCCGCGCGTGACGATTTGCTCGAATTCTTCTTTGTTATACGCGATCCCGCCACCGGTCCCCCCGAGAGTGAATGCCGGACGGATGATCAGTGGGTAACGCCCGATATCGGCGGCCACAGTGCGGGCCTCTTCCATCGTGTGGGCGATCCCGGATGTCGGCATGTCCAGGCCGATTTGGAGCATGGTCTTTTTGAAAAGTGCGCGGTTCTCCCCGCGTTCGATCGCATCGGCCTTGGCCCCGATCATTTCCACCCCGTATTTTTCGAGGATTCCTTGGTGCCAGAGCTGCATCGAGACGTTTAAGGCGGTCTGCCCACCCAGCGTCGGCAAAATAGCGTCTGGTTTCTCAGCAATGATGATTTTCTCGATCATCTCCACGGTGATCGGCTCGATGTACGTACTATCCGCAAACTCCGGATCGGTCATGATGGTCGCCGGGTTACTATTCACCAAAATGACTTGGTAACCCTCTTCCTTCAAGGCTTTACAGGCTTGCACACCTGAATAGTCAAATTCACACCCTTGCCCGATGATAATCGGGCCCGATCCCACGATCAGGATTTTTTTAATGTCAGTACGCTTTCCCATAGATTGATAGATTCCTGAGCAAATTGTTTGTCGTCCAAAGAATAAGCCAACCACTGAGCCATCTGGCAACCGAATTTTTGGTGAGATTTGCAGTCCGAATTGCCTCATAAGTTATGACACCGGGGAGAGGGAAGGTGGGCGGGGTCAAAAAGAACGTTGACTCAAAAGAAATGACACCGGAACAAAGGAGTCA
>JAWXBN010000112.1 GCA_034440155.1 Verrucomicrobiota bacterium
GCAGGGGGGGAGGGAATTCAGGAATGATTTACCGTAGGGTTTGGTAATAATCCGGGAGTCGAGGATAGCGACGATGCCGGAGTCTTTTTTGCTGCGGATCAAGCGTCCGACTCCTTGGCGGAATTTCAGTACGGCCTCGGGCACGGAAAAGTCGGCGAAGGAATTACCCCCATTGGCTTCGATATATTCCAGGCGCGCCTCGATGACGGGGCTATCAGGAACGGCAAAGGGCAGGCGTGTGATAATGACATTACTCAAGGCTTGGCCGGGGACATCCACCCCGGTCCAGAAACTGTCCGTCCCGAAAAGCACCGAGTCCGTGTCTTGCTTAAATTCCTGGAGCAATTTGTGCCGTTGGATGCCTTCCCCCTGGACCAGGAGCCGGATATTCATATCATCAAAAAGCGGGCGCAGGGTGTCGGTACAGCTTTTGAGGATGCGGTAGCTGGTGAAAAGGACAAAGGCTTTCCCGTGGGTCATCCGGATAAAGTGCTCGATCCAGTGGCAGATACTTTTGACGTATTCAGTTTCGGCTTTCGGATCTGGGATATTCTTCGGGATATAAACCTTCATTTGTGATTGGAAATCGAAAGGGGAACCTAGGATATGGGCATCGGCATCATCGGCACCGACGCGGGAAGAGAAATAGTCTAATGATTTATTCACCGCGAGGGTGGCACTGGTCATGATGGTGGAGTAACCGTCCCGGAAGAGCAGGTCTTTGAGGATGAGGGACATGTCGATCGGGGCGGCGTTAATCGAAAGAGATTCCCCCGACTTCGACTCCTTTGAGGTCCAGTAAACGTAGTCATCCTCGGCTTGCCTCAGGAAAAGCTGGATATTGCCTGCGGTTTCCTGGACACGTTCATTCAGGTAGGAGAGTTCTTCGATCGTGTCTTCATCCTCGAGCTCGATCATTATTTTCGAGAGGTGGCTATTGAGCTTGAGCAGGGGTGAGGACAGGGTATCGGTTACAATCTGCGCTTGTCTCACGCGGAAATCTCCACCCTTGGAGAAATTACTTTTGGCCTCGACCTCCTTAAAAAAACGGGCGCCGTTTTCGAGGCAATGGGTGGCGAGCTCGATCCCGGTGCCATCCCGGAGCACGGCCAGTAATCCCTTTTTAGTTTTCGGGTGGAAAAGCCTCTGGAGGAGATAATAAAAGTATCCGGAGGATACATTATTAGCGAGGCATTCACCGGCGACGGACTCGACGGTGTGAGCCTCATCAAAAACGACAAAATCATTCCCGAAAAGGAAACCTTCCTCAGCGTCGGATTTATTCAGGTTCAGGAAAAAGAGATGATGATTCATCACCACGACATTTGCCGAAGCGATTTGCGCGCGGACCTTATGATAAAAACAATCGTCGGCTGAACATTTTTTGGCCGTGCAAATACCGTGTTCGCTGCACACCTGAGACCAGACCTTGGCCTCGGGGACAAAAGGCAGGTCCGAGAGAGTGCCGTCTTTACTGCGCGCGGACCATTCCGCAATTTGTTTGAGTTGGGTTTTCTCGCTTGATTCAAAGAGGCTGTCGGCCATTTCCATGGCTTTAGCGAGGCGTTTCTGGCAGAGGTAATTTTGGCGGCCTTTAAAAAGGACAGCTTTGAACGGGGGTAAAAGTTTTTGAACGAGGGGGATGTCCTTGAGTAGGAGCTGCTCTTGGAGATTGATCGTGTGTGTGGTGATAATGGCCTTGCGCTTGTGGTTCAGCGCAAAAAGTACGGAAGGCACGAGGTAAGCCAGGCTCTTGCCGACACCGGTGCCCGCCTCGACGACGAGTGAACCCTTGATTTCCAGGCTGCGCGCGATGGCTTCGGCCATTTGCTGTTGTTCCGGGCGGTATTCGAATTTCTCGTCTCGGCTCAGGGGACCGTCGGTGGCAAAAAAATCCGATACTTCTGAGACAAAGTCGGAATGGAAATCAACAGGTGCAATCATGGTACGGGCAAAGTACCTAGACAGTTTGCAAATTAATTTTTGAGGGGTCGCCGACGCCGAGGCCAGCCTGGGCACAAGCTGGCACATGGGCCCCGAAATAAGAGGGGGACTGGATGCCGGCGACTTTGCGTAGGGCGATTAATTCGCGTAAGCAGAGGGTATCGATGGCCACGGGATCGTTGGAAATAAAGATCTGACCAGTTTGATCGCTGAAATCGGGCTTAAATAACGGGCCACCGGCGTAACCGGTGATAATGGCATCCATGATATTGAGGATGACTTTATTTTTAATAACGGGATTCGAGTAAATATCGGGAATCGGGGGAACCCCATAATAAGGGGACGTACCGAAACGGCGGTTATTATCGACGGAGCCGATCGCCATATTCACGAGGCATCCATTGATCCCGAAATCGGGATGATCTGTCAGGGAAGCCATATTAATGAGCTTTGTGCAGCGTTGGGTCACGATGCGGGAGAAATATGATTTGGTACTGAGCTGGGTATTACCCGAACCATCCGCATCAACGGAAGCCTTTTTTGCGTTAAAATCCCGGTCTCCCCAGATCAATGTCCCGGTGACCTCGAAATCGTAGGAAGGCTGGTCGCCATAACCCACATCCGGGGCCGTGCCGATAATCGGGACTTGTACTTCCCTTTGGAAAATAGGGAGGAACTGGGCGTTTTCTAGGTCAAAACGGAATTTATCCCATACAATGATATTTTGACTGGGTAGGCCAGCGGCTTTCAGGGCATTGATCACGACCCGGACCATAGCTTTATTTGTGGAGGTAGCCGCGCCGGGGCTCGCAAAAACTTTTAATCCCACGACATCCTGGGGGGTGACCAGCCTTTTCATAGCGGTGGCGGCATTTGACACCCCGTAATAGGCCCCGATCAAACGGTCAGCCATTTGCTCGACGACAGTATTATTCACATTCCACTGAACGATACTGCTAC